>NZ_JASATQ010000042.1:0-47045 GCF_038440415.1 Sphingomonas sp. OTU376
CTCCCCCCCCCCCCCGGGGGGCGGCCCGCGCCCCCCCCCCCCCCCCCCGGGGAACCAGCTTAATTCAGCACCGGCAGCAGCGAATCAGATCGCGTCCGGGCCTTCCTTGCCCGGGTGGTTCTTCAGTTCGTCGCCGACCAGGGTCACCACGTGCAGCACGTTGGTTGAGCCCGGCGTCTTGAACGGCACGCCGGCGCAAAGCACCACGCGGTCGCCCGATGCGGCGATGTGATGGCGCAGCGCCATCCGCTTCGACTTGGCGACCATCTCCTCGAACGAATCGACGTCGCGGGTGTGCACCGCGTGCACGCCCCACAGCAGGCCGAGCCGGCGCGCGGTGTCGATATGCGGGGTCAGCACCAGGATCGGCACCGCCGGACGCTCGCGGGCGATGCGGCGCGCGGTCGAGCCCGAGCTGGTGAAGCAGGCGATGCCCGATGCCGAAACCGTCTTGGCGATGTTCTTCGCCGCTTCGGCAAGGGCATCCGCGGTCGTGGGATCGGGGCGCAGCACGGTGAAGTGGACGCGGTCGCCATGCGCGGGGTCGCGCTCCACCGCATCGGCGATCGAGTTCATCATCGCCACCGATTCGACCGGCCACTTGCCCGCGGCGCTCTCGGCCGAGAGCATGATCGCGTCGGCGCCGTCGTACACGGCGGTGGCGACGTCCGAGACTTCGGCGCGGGTCGGCGACGGGCTCTCGATCATCGATTCGAGCATCTGGGTGGCGACGATCACCGGACGGCCCATGCGGCGGGCGGTCTCGACGATGCGCTTCTGCAGCGGCGGCACGGTCTGCGGCGGCAGCTCGACGCCCAGGTCGCCGCGCGCGACCATCACGCCGTCGCACTGCTCGACGATCTCGTCGAGGCGGGCGATCGCCGAGGGCTTCTCGATCTTGGCGAGCAAAGCCGCCTTGCCGCCGATCAGGCGGCGGGCTTCCATCAGGTCCTCGGGGCGCTGGACGAAGCTGAGCGCGATCCAGTCCGCGCCCTGCTCGACCGCGAAGGCCAGGTCGCTGCGGTCCTTCTCGGTGAGTGCCGCGAGCGGCAGCACCATGTCGGGCACGTTCAGGCCCTTGTTGTTCGACAGCGGGCCGCCGACCTCGACGATCGTGGTCAGCCGGTCGGGCGCGACCGAGATCACGCGCAGCACCAGCTTGCCGTCATCGAGCAGCAGGCGGGCATTCTCGTGCGCCGCCTCGAAGATCTCGCGGTGCGGGAGTTCCACACGGGTGGCGTCGCCCGGCGTCTTGTCGCGGTCGAGGATGAATTCGTGGCCGGTGACCAGCTGCACCTTGCCGTCGGCGAACTTGCCGACGCGCAGCTTCGGCCCCTGAAGGTCGGCCAGGATCGTGGTCGGTCGCCCGAACTTCTTCTCCAGGCCGCGGATCGCCTCGAACAACGGCACCTTCGATGCCTGGTCGCCATGGCTCATGTTGATGCGGAACGCGTCGGCGCCGGCTTCGAACAGCTTGGCGATCATCTCCGGGGACGCGCTGGCGGGGCCGAGCGTCGCGAGGATGCGAACCTTGCGGGTGCGGGGGCTGATTGCCTTTGTCATCGTTGTCATATCCTCGGCTTGTGCCTCGGTGCCTCTAACCTCATATCGCACAGGATCAACCGCCGAGGTGGAAAATGGACGAACTCGATCATCTGGATGACGCTACCGCCGCCAAGGCGTTCCGCACGCTTGTCCGCCACCTCCGCCATCGCACCGATGCGCAGAACATCGACCTGATGGGCCTTGCCGGCTTCTGCCGCAACTGCCTGGCCGACTGGATCACCGAGGCGGATCCGTCGATCGCGAAGGACGAGGCGCGCCGCATCATCTACGACATGCCCTTCTCGGAGTGGAAGGCGCAGCACCAGGGCGAGGCAACGCCCGAGCAGATCGCCCGGATGGAAGAGAGCCTCAGGAAGAACGAAGTCCGCGACGAGGAACTGGACGAAGCGCTCGATGAGAGTTTCCCGGCTAGCGACCCGCCTTCGATGACCGAACCGGGCCGCTGACCGGCTTTGCCGGCGGCTTGCCCGCGCCGTGCGCGGGGGGCTTGGGCAGCGCGCGCGGGGGCAGGGGCGCCAGCTTCCACTTCATCGCCTTGCCCACCGCCGCGCGCCAGATGTCATAGCCGGTACGGGTCATGTGCAGCCCGTCGCCGAGGAACAGTTCGGGGCGCGGCCTGCCGTCCGGCCCCAGCATCTGCGGCACGATGTCGACATAGCCGAGCAGCGGATCGGTCGCGGTGTATTCGCGCACCAGCGCGTTGGTCGCGCGGATGCCGTCGATCAGCCGCCAGCGCGAGATACTCGGCTTGATCGACAGGAACAGGATGCGCGTGCCGGGCAGCTTCGCCCGGATCCTGGCCACCAGCGCCTGGAAATCGGCGAAGACCTCGTCGGGGGTGTGGCCCGCCTCCAGGTCGTTGTCGCCGGCGTAGAAGACCACCGTCTTCGGCGCATAGGGCGTGACGATGCGGTCGACATAGCGCACGCTGTCCGGGATCGTGGAGCCGCCGAAGCCGCGGTTGATGACATTGTGGCCCGGGAAATCCTTCGCCAGGTCGGTCCACATCCGGATGCTCGAGCTGCCGAGGAACAGCACGCCGCCTTTCGCCGGCCTGGCGACCGCGTCGCGCGCCTCGAACGCGGCGATCTCGGCGGCGAAGGGCTGCTTCTCGACCGGGATCGGGGCGGGGCGGATCGGAGCCGGCACGCGCATCGTCGGCGGCAGCTGCACCGGCACGGCCGGTTTGGTCTGCGCCAGGGCGGTGGCGGGCTGCAGGACAAGCGTCAGGGCGGCGAAAAGCGGGATTCGGCGGAAAAACGGCATGGCCCCGGGATAGCCGTCCCTGCCGCCGGGGGCAATCGACCGAAATGGATGGGGATGCGACCAGCGCGGAGCACGCGGATTGCGAGCTTGTGACTACAGACGTAAACGTTCTTCATGATCCGCCTCGCCTCCCTTCTCGCCCTGTCGCTCCTGCTTGCCGGCGGCCCGGCGCCGGTCCGTGCGCAGGCGGCGGATCCGTCCGCCGAGATCTACAAGCTGATGGCGCCGTGGAGCAGGCCGGACCGGCCGGGCTGCGCGGTTTCCGTGATCCAGGGTAGCAAGCCGCTCCACGCGCGCGGCTACGGCGCTGCCAATGTCGAGGCGGGCATCGCCAACACGCCCGACACCGCCTTCCACATCGCCTCGCTTTCCAAGCAGTTCACGGCTTTCGCGGTGCTGCTGCTGCAGAGCGAGGGCAAGCTCTCGCTCCAGGACGATGTGGGCAAATATGTGCCCGAGCTGCACCGCTTCGCTCGGCCGATCACGCTGGCCCAGCTCCTGCACCACAGCAGCGGGCTGCGCGACCAGCTCAGCCTGTTCTGGCTGCAGGGGCGGCGCGGCGAGGACAGCGTCACCCAGCAGGACGCGCTGCGCGTGATCTTTGGCCAGCGCGAGCTCAATTTCGCGCCGGGCACGGCCTTTGGCTATTCCAATTCGAACTACACGCTGCTCGCGCTGGTGGTCGAGCGTGTCTCGGGCAGGTCCTTCGCCGATTTCCTCGCCGAGCGGGTGTTCCGGCCGCTCGGGATGGACCACAGCTATGTGGTCGACGACTATCACCGCATCCGCGCCGGCCAGGCAATGCCCTATGCGGCCGGTGAGAAGGAGGGGGCGCCTGGGGACAAGCTGCCCGAGCGCCGCTTCCTGCCCTATGCCAGCTATGGCTCCACCGATATCCGCTCCACCGCCGCCGACCTCGCCCGCTGGGCGGGCAATTTCCACGATCCGAAGGTCGGCGGCAGGGCGATCATCGACGCGATGCTGAAGGCCGATCCGGTCACCGGTTACGGCGGCGGCCTCTATATCGGCACGCATCGAGGCCTGGCGATCGCCGGGCATAGCGGCATCGATCCGGGTTTTGTCGGCCACTTCCTGGTGGTTCCCGCACAGGGCCTTTCGGTCTCGCTAGTCTGCAATATCGAGACCGAGGACCCCGTCTTCCTGGCGCGCCGCATCGCCGATCTCTATCTGGGCGGCCCCTTCACCGATCCGCCGCGCCCGGAAGTGAAGCTCGCCCCGGCCGAGCTGCGGCGCGTCGCGGGCAACTACCGCGATCCGCTCGGCGTCGGCTTCCTGATCGAGGCGCGCGAGGGAAAGCTGTGGATGCAGGGTTTCGCGCCGATGGTCGCGCACGGCGCGGGCGCCTTCAGCGTGAAGGACGCGCCGGTGGCGATCCGCTTCTCCGGAGAAGTGCCGGCGCGCACGCTGACGATCGACGGCCCCGGCGGCGCCCAGGTAGCGACGCGCTATGTGAAGCGGCGCGCGGTGGCGCTCACCCCGGCGGGCATGGCCGACTATCTCGGAACCTATTACAGCCCCGAGCTCGCCACGCTGGTGACGGTCGCGCGGCGCAAGGATGCGCTCTGGATCATCGGGCCGGGGTGGGAAGCCAGGATCAGCCAGCCGCCCGAGAAATATCGCGAGCACGATATTTTCGACACCGACTCGGTGACCGGCACGGTCCGCTTCCGTCGCGATGCGCGTGGCAGGGTGGTCGCGCTGACCAGCACCAATGGCCGCATCGTCAACCTGCGCTTCCTGCGCGTGACCGGGTTGCCGCAGCTTGGCGCGCTTGGGGGTTGAGCGGCGGGGCCGGCTCCGATAATCGCGCCCCTTTCCCGACTCTATTCTTCCAGGAGCTTCCACCTTGTCCGATTCGATTTCCGCCGAGCAGCTGCGCCTTTTCATCGAGCGGATCGAGCGCCTCGAGGAAGAGAAGAAGGGCATCGCCGACGACATCAAGGATGTCTATGCCGAAGCCAAGTCGACCGGTTTCGACGTGAAGACGATGCGCAACATCGTCCGCCTGCGGAAGATGGAGAAGCATCACCGCGACGAGGCGGAGATGCTGCTCGAGACCTACAAGCAGGCGCTGGGCATCTAGGACAACGCGTCATCCCGCCCCGGACCCGATCCGGGACGGGATCTCGTGCCACGGGCCGGGCAATTGCCGCCTGAGGTCCCGGCTTTCGCGGGATGACCCAGTGGGCCGGGATGCCGAAATGGGGCAGGCATTGCCCATCCCCCCGCGCCTGGCCTAAAGCCGCGCGACCAGATTCATAGAGAAGCGCAATGGCAGGCCATTCCAAGTTCAAGAACATCATGCACCGCAAGGGCGCGCAGGATAAGAAGCGCTCGAGCATGTTCTCCAAGCTCAGCCGCGAAATCACCGTCGCCGCCAAGATGGGCTTGCCCGATCCGGACATGAACCCGCGCCTGCGTGCCGCGATCGCCGCCGCCAAGGCGCAGTCGATGCCCAAGGACAACATCCAGCGCTCGATCGACAAGGCGAGCAAGGGCGATGCGGAGAATTACGAAGAGATCCGCTACGAGGGCTTCGGCCCGGGCGGCGTCTCGCTGATCATCGAGGCGCTGACCGACAATCGCAACCGCACCGCCACCAATGTGCGCACCGCGGTTTCGAAGAATGGCGGCAATCTCGGCACCGCCGGCTCGGTGAGCCACGGCTTCGACCGGATGGGCCTGATCAACTATCCCGCCAGCGCCGGCGACGCCGAGAAGGTATTCGAGGCGGCGCTCGAAGCGGGTGCCGAGGACGTGACCTCTTCCGAGGACGGCCACGAGATCTGGACCGCGCAGGGCGATCTCCACGAAGTCGCCAAGGCGCTCGAGCCGGTGCTCGGCGAGGCCGAGGGCGCGAAGCTCGCCTGGCGCCCGCAGACCATGGTCGATGTCAACGAAGACGACGCGACCAAGCTGTTCAAGCTGATCGACGCGCTCGACGATGACGACGACGTCCAGACCGTCTGGGGCAATTACGAAGTCTCCGACGCCGTGATGGAGAAGCTGGGTTGATCCAGTAAAAGCCCCTCCCCTTCAGGAGTTGCAGGCCGGTCATGCCCCGGGCATGACCTAAACGATGCGGGGCATCGTTTGCCTGCAACTGAGTTGGGGTGGGGCAGTGCTGACAGAGAAAGAACTTCTCGATCGAGCCCATCAAATGCGCCGCAACCCCACGGAGCTGGAGGTGCGGGTCTGGCGGCACCTCTCCAACTCCCGGCTCGGCCACAAATTCCGCCGCCAGCATGTGATCTTTCCGTACATCTGTGACTTCTTCTGTCCGTCGAAAGCGCTGGTCGTGGAGATCGACGGCGACACGCATGACGCGCCGTACGATGCGCGTCGTGACGTACGCCTTGCGACCAAGGGATTTGCGACGGTGCGATTCACCAACCACGAAGTCTGGGACAATCTGGACGGGGTCATAGCTTCGATCGCGAGCGTCCTTGCCGAGCGACCGGATCGCTGGTCCGGCATGCCCCACCCCAACCCCTCCCCCGAGGGGGAGGGGCTAGCCAAGCCGCAACCAAAGCCCCTCCCCTTCAGGGGAGGGGTTGGGGTGGGGCCTATCCTCACTCCTGAAAGCTCGACAAAATGATCATCCTCGGCCTCGATCCCGGCCTCGGCACCACCGGCTGGGGCCTGATCCGCGCCGAGGGCAATCGCCTGTCGCACCTCGCCAACGGCAAGCTGAAGACCGATACCAAGGCGGCGCTGCCCCGCCGCCTCGCGCATCTCGATGCCATGCTCGCCGCGCTGATCGCCGATCACGCGCCGGAAGCGGCGGCGGTCGAGGAAGTGTTCGTCAATTCCAATGCCCAGTCGACGCTCAAGCTCGGCCAGGCGCGCGGCGTGGTGCTGTGCGCCGCCGCGCGGATCGGCATCGATGTCGGCGAGTACAAGCCGAGCACGGTCAAGAAGTCGGTGGTCGGCGTCGGCAATGCCGAGAAGGAGCAGGTCCATGCCATGGTCTCGCGCCTGCTGCCCGGGGTGAAGATCGACGGGCCGGATGCGGCGGACGCGCTCGCCGTGGCGATCTGCCACGCGCACCATCTCGCCAGCGCGCGGCTGGGGTTGCGTTGAGTTTTTCTATCTCGTCACCCCGGCCCTGAGCCGGGGTCCCGCTGCCTCGCTCCCAGACGATAGAAGAAAGAAGCGGGAGCCCGGCTCAAGGCCGGGATGACGGTGGAGATGAATCTAGGCAGCCAGCGCCAACCCCGCTCCATCCTCGTCATCATTGGAAGCCTCACGCCTCACCGGCCGAACCCGCCGCGCCCGCGTTGCCCGGCGCCCGATCGGCAACCGTGCCGCCACCCAGCCGCGCACCGCGCCCAGTCGCAGCGTCGATGCCGCCGCCGCCGTCACCACAAGCGCGTCGACCAGCGCGCTGATCTCGAACATCGAGACCCAGCCGGCGATCTCCGGCATCGCCATGGTGAACAGGCGAAGGCCATCCTCCTCGAGGAACCAGAAGCACAGCAGCCCGATCACTCCGAGCAGCGCCCAGGTGATGACTGCGCCGCGCTCGATCCGCGCCAGCCGCGCCGCCGGCCATTCGACCAGCACCCGGCGCAATATCCGCCCGATCGGCGTGCCTTCCGCCAGCGCCAGCATGCACCAAAGCCCAAGCAACGCGACGAACATCGAAAATCCCCCAATTCCCTGTCCGTGAATTGGGGAGGCGCGCGGCATTCCGCCAGAGCAGCCGGGGTGATTTCGCTTTCCTACACCCCGTTGTTCCGCTTATGTACCGGCCATGCGCCAGGCTCTCCCTTGTCCATCGATCCCGCTTCATGCGCGCATGCGTGGGGACTCAAGAGATTCAACATTTTTGCCCGGCTGCCCGGCTGGACAGGAGGGGGAGGCGGCATGATCGCGCATCTCAAGGGCCGCATCGAAGCGACCGGGATCGACAGCGTCGTGATCGACGTCAACGGCGTCGGCTATCTCGCCGGCGCTTCGGCGCGCACCCTGGCGGCGCTCGGTGCGGTCGGCGAGTTCGCGACGCTGCATACCGAGATGCTGGTCAGCGAGGACTCGATCCGGCTGATGGGCTTCGCCACTGCCGCCGAGCGGGACTGGTTCCGCCATCTGACCAGCGTGCAGGGCGTCGGCGCCAAGGTCGCGCTGGCGATCCTTTCGATCCTGTCCCCTGAGGAAGTGCAGACCGCCGTCGCCCGTGCCGATGCGGCGATGATCGCCCGCGCCAATGGCGTCGGGCCCAAGCTCGCCCAGCGCATCGTCAACGAACTCAAGGACAAGGCCGGTGGCGTCGCGCTCGGTGCCAGCGCCGGCGGTGCGGCTCCGGCGAGCGGCGCGGCGCAGGACGCCGTCTCGGCGATGCTCAACCTCGGCTTCAAGCCGGCCGAGGCGAGCGCCGCGGTCAATGCCGCCGCCGATGAGCTGGGCGCGGGCGCCACGCTCGACGCCTTGGTCCGCCTCGCCCTGCGCAAGGCCGCCAAGTGACCACCCGCACCGCCGCCTGCCGCTGCGGCCAGCTCCGCGCCGAATGCACGGGCGAGCCGGTGCGCGTCTCGGTCTGCCATTGTCTCAACTGCAAGCGGCGCAGCGGATCGGCCTTCGCCGTGCAGGCGCGCTTCCCCACGGATCAGGTGACGATCACGGGCCAGTCGACCGAATGGCTCGCCCCTTCGGAGAGTGGCGGTGCGCCGGCCAGCTTCCATTTCTGCCCGGTCTGCGGCGGCAATGTCTGGTACAGCGGCGGCGGCATCGCCGACACCATCGCCATTCCCATCGGCCATTTCGCCGACCCCGCTTTCCCGGCGCCGAGCATCTCGGTGTTCGAGGACCGGCAATGTGCCTGGCTCAGCATCACCGGCGTGGTCGAGCATTATGACTGAAAGGTCAGAGCAGAGGCGTCACCAGCCGCTGGCCCGCGAAATGCGCGTCGAGATTGGCGAGCACCAGCTTTCGCATCTCGGTGCGGCTTTCCTCGGTGGCGCTGCCCTGGTGCGGGGCGAGGACGACCCGGTCCATCGCCTTGAGGGCGTCGGGCACCTGCGGCTCATGCGCGAACACGTCGAGTCCGGCGCCGGCGATGCGGCCCTCGGCAAGGGCGGCCACCAGCGCCGCCTCGTCAACCAGGCTGCCCCGGGCGATATTGACCAGCACGCCGTCCGGCCCCAGCCGGTCGAGTATCTCGGCATCGACGATGTTCTGCGTGTCGCTCCCGCCCGGCGCCGCGATAATCAGCACGTCGCTGGCTTCGGCGAGCGCACCGATGTCGGGCACGAAACGCCACGGCACCGGCTTTGCGCTGCGGGCAGTGTAGAGCAGCTCGCCGGCGAAGGGCGCGGCGCGAAGGGCAATGGCGTGGCCGATCCGGCCCAGCCCGAAAATGCCGATGCGCCGACCGCTCGCCCGGCGCCCCAGCGGCGCGCTCCAGCCGCCGTTGCGCACCAGCGCGTCGTTCGCGGCAATCCGCCGGTGCACCGCGAGCATCAGCGCGATGGCAAGATCGGCGACATCCTCGGTCAGCACGTCCGGGGTCAGCGTCAGCGGAATGTTGCGAGCCCGCAGCGCCGCTGTGTCGATGCCGTCATGGCCGATGCCATGGATCGCGACGATCTCCAGATCGGGCAGCTGGTCGAGCAGCGCCGCGTCGAGCTTCGCCATGCCGCCGCCCACCACGGCGCGGATGCCGGGCACGGCCTCGCCTTCGTGCAAGGTGAAGCGTTCGGCCAGCGCCGCGCGGAGCGGGGCGGGCACGTTCGAGATCAGCAACAGGTCGGGGCGGGGCATGCACCGGCCCTAGCTCCTAGGGTGCAGGCAGGATAGGGCAGCGCGATGGAAATCGAAGTCAGCGCCGAGGCCAAGGACAAGTCGCTCAACCGCAAGGTGGCGATCACCGTGGTCGTGCTGTCGGTGTTCATGGGCCTGTGCGGGATCAAGGACGGCAATATCGTCCAGGCGATGCAACAGGCCCAGTCGGCCTCGGTCGACAAGTGGAATGAATATCAGGCGACCAAGACCAAGCAGCATGTCGCCGAGGCGAGCCGCGTCCAGATCGCCGCGCTCGCCGACCCGAAGCGCGCCGCCCCGGTCCTCGCCGGACTCGACGCCGATATCGCCAAGTACAAGGCCGAGGCGCCTCGCCTGGCCGCCGATGCGAAGGCGCAGGGCGACCAATATGACGCGCTCAATGTCCATGACGACCAGTTCGACGCCAGCGACGCGGCGGTCTCCACCGCCATCTCGATCGCGGCGGTGGCGGCGCTGGTCGAGAGCGGGTGGCTGCTCTGGGCCGGCTGGGCCTTCGGCGTCTTCGGCCTGTTCATGGGGCTATGCGGGTTCCTCGGCTGGGGTTTCCACCCGGCGCTGCTGAGCGGGGTGCTGGGGTGAGTAGGAGGGGAATCCATGAATGATGCGATAACCTTGCGTGCTCTGGCGTTGATCGAGGGCACGGACGACCCCGACGGTCTCAGGAAGATCGCGGCCAATGCCCGACGCCAGGGCAATGAAGTCGTTGCCCGTGCAGCAAAATTGCGCCTGTATTCTGTGTTGCCTTCGGAGGAGCCGGGCACGCTGGAATATGATGTTTGGCAGAGCATTTTTGCACTGGAAGGAACGCTTAGCGAGGAGCGGGGCAAGACCATTCGCCTCTCCAGGACACGGCAGAAAATTTCCCGGGACCTTGAACAGCAAACCGTTGAGGATCTCGTGCTCGGAAAGCAGTCTGAAGGTTTCGATTTGCTGGTAGAGCGCGACATGGGTGAGCTGACATTTGAGGCATTGGCGCTTCGCCACCCGGATCGATTTGAAGCAGCGATACTCGACGCAGCAAAGTCGCGGCTGAGTGCCGCCGGTCTAGACGAACAAGGTAAAAAGTGACCGACACCGATCGCCTCCTTTCCTCCGGCCGACGCGCCGATGACGTGGACGCCGCGCTGCGCCCGAAGAGCCTCGACGAGTTCGTCGGCCAGCGGGCGGCGCGCGAGAATCTCCGGGTGTTCATCGATGCGGCCAAGTCGCGGGGCGATGCGCTGGACCATGTCCTGTTCTTCGGCCCCCCGGGGCTGGGCAAGACCACGCTCGCCCAGATCATCGCCCGCGAGATGGGGGTCGGCTTCCGCTCCACTTCGGGTCCCGTCATCGCCAAGTCCGGGGACCTCGCCGCGCTGTTGACCAATCTCGAGGATGGCGACGTCCTGTTCATCGACGAGATCCACCGGCTGAATCCCGCGGTCGAGGAAGTCCTCTATCCGGCGATGGAGGACCGCGCGCTCGACCTGATGATCGGCGAGGGGCCGTCGGCACGCAGCGTGCGGATCGACCTGCCGCGCTTTACCCTGGTCGGCGCCACCACCCGCCAGGGACTGCTCACCCAACCGCTCCGGGATCGCTTCGGCATCCCGGTGCGCCTCAATTTCTATGGCGTCGATGAGCTGGAGAAGGTGGTCACCCGCGCCGCCACGTTGCTCGATCTCCATGTCGCCCCCGATGGCGCGCACGAGATCGCGCGGCGTTCGCGGGGCACGCCGCGCATCGCCGGCCGGCTGCTGCGCCGGGTGCGCGACTTCGCCAATGTGCTGGGCGAGGATGTGGTGCATGCCCGGGTGGCCGATCAGTCGCTCACCCGGCTCGAGGTGGACGCGCTCGGCCTCGATGCGATGGACCGGCGCTACCTGATGATGATCGCCGACATCTACAAGGGCGGTCCGGTCGGCGTGGAGACGCTGGCGGCGGGGCTCAGCGAGCCGCGCGACACGATCGAGGAAGTGATCGAGCCCTATCTGATCCAGATCGGGATGATCGCGCGGACGGCGCGCGGACGCTGCCTGAATGCGGCGGGATGGAAGCATCTCGGGCTCAATCCTCCGTCCACCGCGCAGGAAGGGCTGTTCGACTGAGGCAAGGGGTTCCCCCACGGTAAGCGCTGCGTTAGGGGCCGGGCATGGACGTCCGTTTCGCCCCTGGCCGGTTCGAGGGCCTCGAGCATCATTTCGTCCTGCGTGTCTATTTCGAGGACACCGATCTCAGCGGCGTGGTCTATCACGCCAACTATCTCAGGTTCATGGAGCGGGCCCGCTCGGATATGCTGGCCCTGGCCGGCGTCGACCAGCGCGCCGTCCATGAGGCCGGCACCGGCGCCTATGCGCTGCGCGAGGCGAACATTCGATTCCGGGCGCCGGCGCGCCTGGGTGACGAACTGGTGGTGGTCAGCCGGCTGGTCCAGCTGGGCCCCGCCGCAGTGGATATTCATCAACGAGTCATGCGCGACGTTACCATATTGGCCGAAGCGGAAGTCGAGGCGGTGTTCGTCTCCCCGTCCGGGCGGCCCCGCCGGCAGCCGGCGGAATGGATGGATCGATTCGCGCCGCTGGTCTGGAAGGGGAACTGAACCGATCATGGAATTTATCAGCACCGACGCCGCAACCATGTCGCCGATCGGCCTGTTCCTGCAGGCGGACTGGGTGGTGCGCGCCGTGATGATCGGCCTGCTGCTCGCCTCGCTATGGACCTGGACGATCATTCTGAGCTTCGGCTTCCGGGTCAGCTCGGTGAAGAAGGCGATCGACAAGTTCGAGGGCGAATATCGCGAAGCCGACGATATCGACGAGTTCCACCGCCGCGCCGCCGGCCGCGAGCAACCGATCGCTCGGGTCTTCGCCGCCGGCGTCACCGAATGGCGCCGCTCGACCTCGGGCAAGGCCATCGACCGCGAGGGCACCCGTGAGCGCCTGGCCACCGCGATGGGCGCGACGATCGCGAACGAGATCGACAAGCTGGCCGACCGGCTGAACTTCCTCGCCACCATCGCTTCGGCGGCGCCGTTCATCGGCTTGTTCGGCACGGTGTGGGGCATCATGCGCAGCTTCACCGGCATCGCCAAGGAGCAGAGCTCGTCGCTCGCCGTGGTCGCGCCGGGCATCGCCGAGGCGCTGTTCGCCACCGCGATCGGCCTGTTCGCCGCCATTCCCGCGCTGATCGCGTACAACCGCTATTCGCACGCCGTGAACCGCGTCGAGGCGCGGCTCAACCGCTTCGCCGACGGCTTCCACGCGACGCTCAGCCGTCGCCTGGAGATGGAGGCCTAAGCCGGTGTCGATGCATCTCCCTTCGAACAAGGGGCGCGGCCGCCGCGCGCCGATGGCCGACATCAACGTCACGCCGCTGGTCGACGTGATGCTGGTGCTGCTGATCATCTTCATGGTCACGGCACCGCTGCTCACCGCCGGCGTGCCGGTGAACCTGCCCGAGAGCCGCGCCAAGCCGGTCGACCAGGACCAGAAGCCCGTCCAGATCTCGATCGACGACAAGGGCCAGGTGTTCGTCGACAACGAGCTGACCGCCGACACGGCGCTGCCCGCCAAGCTCGAGGAGATCGCCGGCCGCGCGCCGGGGCCGGACGGCAAGCCGGCGGCGGTGTTCCTGCGCGCCGACCAGGGCCTAGGCTATGGCAAGGTCATGAAGGTGATGGGTGAGCTCAACCATGCCGGGCTCAACCGCGTCTCGCTGATCACCGACGCGAGCACCAAGCCGTGAACCGGACCGAGGGAGCAGGGCTCACCGTTGCGCTGATCGGGCATCTCGCCCTGTTCGGCGTGCTGTCGGTCGGTTTCCTCGCCACCCCCAATCCGATGAAGCTGAAGCCGACGCCGATCGAAGTCGCGCTGGTCGATCAGGTCGCGCTGGAAAGCACGTCGCCGACGCCGACCAGCGAGGAGCCGGCCGCCAAGCTCTCGCCGGTGGAAGCGCCGATCGAGCCGGACAGCGCGCCGCCCGAGCCCGCGCCCAATCCCCAGCCTATCGCCAAGCCGCAGCCTGCCCCGCCCAAGCCGGCACCGGCGCCCGATGCGGTAAAGCCCGCGCCGAAGACGCCGCCCAAGGCAGCCCCGGCTCAGGCGCCGTCGCGCCCGTCCAACCGCCCGGTCGCGCCGCCCGGCCGGCTCGACGGCCTGCTCAACGGCATCAACGACAAGCCGGCAAAGAGCACGTCGGTCACGCCGCCGGCCGCCACGGTCGGGCCGGAGCAGAAGGCTGCGCTCAGCGCCGCGATCATCCGCCAGATCCGCCCCCATTGGGCTCCGCCCAGCGGCGCCGATTCGGACAAGCTGCGCACGACGGTGACGGTGCGCCTCAACGAGGACGGCTCGCTTGCGGGCGAGCCGCGCGTCACGGCGCAGACCGGCATCACCGACAGCAACCGCGCCCAGGCCGATCTCGCCCGGGACCGCGCGATCCGAGCGGTGAAGCTGGCGGCCCCTTTCAAGCTGCCGCCGCAATTCTACAGCGCGTGGCGAGTCATAGCCCCGGTTTTGTACGAGGACCTGTGAAGATGAAATTTGCCCATCTGACGATCGCGGCCCTGCTGGCGAGCACCGTGGCCACCGTCGCGCAGGCGCAGGATGTGCCGGCGCCCGCGCCGATCCCGACCCCGGACCAGGACACGCCGCTCAGCGTCGATGTGAGCAACACGGCGGCCAAGGATCTCGTCATCGCGATCCCGGCGATGCCGACCTCGCAGTCGGTCGACACGCCGGCGGGCCCTACCGATCAGCTTGGCGCCAAGCTCGCCCAGGTGGTCGAGGACGATCTGCGCAACACCGGCCTGTTCAAGACGCGCGGGCCCTCGGCCAGCCGCGGCATCGCGTACAGCGAAGTCGCCGCGCCCAACTATGGCAGCTGGAACGGCAATCAGGCGATCATCCAGGGCTATGTCCGCGCCAATGGCAACGGTTCGCTGACCGTGGGCTGCTACCTCTACGACGTGCTGCTGCAGAGCGAGCTGGTGCGCCAGGGCTTCGTCGTCTCGCCGGGTGACTGGCGCCGCGCGGCGCATAAGTGCGCCGACGCGGTCTATTCGAAGCTGACCGGCGAGGGTCCCTATTTCGACAGCCAGGTGGTGTACGTCGCGGAGACCGGCCCCAAGAACAAGCGTCGCAAGCAGCTGGCGATCATGGACCAGGACGGTGCCAACCACCGCTTCCTGACCAACGGACAGTCGATCGTGCTGACGCCGCGCATGTCGCCGAAGCAGAACGCGATCGTGTACATGAGCTACACCCAGCGCAAGCCGTCCATCTATGTCTATGACATGGCGGCGCGCTCGAACCGGCTGCTTGTCTCCAATGTCAGCCTCAGCTTCGCGCCGCGCTTCTCGCCGGACGGCCGCTGGGTGCTGTTCTCGATGTCGCAGGCCGGCAATACCGACATCTATCGCATCGCGGCGGCGGGCGGCGAATCGCAGCGGCTCACCAATTCGCCGGGCATCGATACCGGCGGCAGCTATTCGCCCGACGGCTCGAAGATCGTGTTCGAGAGCGATCGCGGCGGCACCCAGCAGCTCTATGTGATGAACGCCGATGGCTCGAACCAGCACCGGATCAGCTTCGGCGGTGGCCGCTACGCCACGCCGGTGTGGAGCCCGCGCGGCGACCTGATCGCCTTCACCCGCACCGGCGGCGGCGCCTTCCGGATCGGCGTGATGAACCCTTCGGGCGGCGGCGAGAAGCTGCTGACCAACAGCTGGGGCGACGAGGCACCGAGCTGGTCGCCCAACGGCCGCGTGCTGATGTTCTTCCGTTCGGCCCAGGGTTCGGGCCGGCCGGACCTTTGGTCGGTGGACCTCACCGGCACCAATGCGCGGCGCATTCCCACGCCGCTCGACGGATCGGATCCCAGCTGGGGACCGATTCGCCCCTGAAACGTTACCGCATCTGTGCTAGCGTCCGGGCAAGCGGACGAGATGCGACCAGAGAAGGAGGAAAGACCATGTCCAAGATCACGACTGGCCTGGTGCTCGGCATCGCGCTGATCGCCACTGCGGGTTGCACCAAGAAGCGCAATGTCGCCGACATTCCGCCCGCGCCGTCGGATACCGGTCCGGTCAATGCCGGCGAGGGCGACAGCGACACGGTTGCGGCGCCGATCAACGAGCAGTTCCGCCGCGAAGTGGCGAGCGACACGATCCACTTCTCGTTCGACCAGTATGACATCGATCCGGAAGCGCGCGCGATCCTGGACAGCCAGGCGCAGTGGCTGACCAGCCACCCGAACACGCGCATCACGATCGAGGGGCATTGCGACGAGCGCGGCACCCGCGAGTACAATCTCGGCCTGGGCGATCGCCGCGCCAATGCCGCGAAGAACTACCTCGCTTCGCGCGGCATCTCGCCCGCGCGGATCACCACGATCAGCTATGGCAAGGAGCGCCCGATCGCGCTCGGCTCGGACGACGCCAGCTGGGCACAGAACCGCCGCGCTGTGACCATCGTCATCAGCTGAGGCGTTTCGCCTGACAGGAACCGGGCCGCCGGAGCAATTCCGGCGGCCTTTTTCGTGTTCAGGGCTGGCGAGGCAGCGGCAGTGCCGGGCCTTCGCCGCGGGCGAAATAGTCGAGCCGGATCACCGCGCCCTCCGCATCGCGTACCGGAAGGAAATAGCTGAGCTCGTCGGGCACGAAGCGGAGCGCGCCGTCGCTGCCCAGCACGGCCGGGATGCCGCCGCGATTGGGGCGGCTGATCACCAGCCTGCCGTCCTGCACCGCGATCGTGCGGGACGTTGCCGGATCGCTGCCATAGCTGCCGGCAAGCGGCCTCAGCGATTCGGCTGGAACGGCGCTGGGGCGTGGCAGCGGATAGGGCTTGCCGATCACGATCGCCGCCATTCGCCGGGCGAGCGTCTGCGCGTCGAAGCTGTCGCTGTTGGCCAGCACCACCACCGTCGCGTCTCCGGCGGGCAGGTAGAACAGCGCCGAGGTGAAGCCGTTGATCTGGCCCGTATGCCCGATCGCGTCCTGACCGCGGATCTGCCAGCGATAGAGGCCCAGCCCATAGCGCTCCTGCACACCGACGCTTGCCAGCGCAGGTTTGCTCATCTCGGCAAAGCCAGCTGTGCCGACCACCCGGCCCTGCGACAAGGCCCGCATCCAGCGCAGCAGGTTCGCAGCCGTCGAGCGGAGTGATCCGGCGGTCTTGGGGATCGAGACGTTGAACGGCGCGGCATTGCGCAGCACGCCCTTGTCACTGGAATAGCCGCTCGTCCGGCCGGGCACGATGTCGTCCAAGCGGTCATAGGCGGTTTCGGCCAGTCCGAGTGGCACGAACAGGCGCGTCCGCATCGCCTCGTCCCAGCTTTGCCTGGTCACTTTCTCGATCACTGCCGCGAGCAGGATATAGCCGGCGTTCGAATAGCGCTGCGCGGTACCGGGCTCGAAGGCGAGTGGTCGCGCGGCGATCCGCCGCACCTGCTCGGCGATCGGTACTTCGCCATTGCCGAAGGGCGGCTGCGGCACTGCGTCGGTCTCGCTGACGCCGGCAGTATGGCTGAGCAGCTGGCGCAGCGTGATCCGCGGATCCAGAGGCAGGTCGCTCAGGTAACGCACCGCCGGCGCATCGAGCGAGACTTCGCCGCGTGCCGCCATCTGGACGAGCAGCGCGCCGGTGAAGCTCTTGGTGATCGAAGCGATGCGAAACACCTGGTCGGGCGCGAGCGGCACGCCCAGCTCGACTTCGGCCATGCCGCGTGCCTTGCGATAGAGCACCGTGTCGCCCCGCGCGATCAGCACCACCGCGCCCGATCCCTTCGCATCGATTGCCGCGGCCATTGCCGAATCGGCATCGCGGGCGATCATTGCGGGGGAGGGCTGGGCCCAAGCCGGCGTCGCCAGCATCACGGTGCAGAGCATGGCAGGCAGAAAAGGTCGCATCGATTCCCCCTCTCGAACGGCGGGCACTCTCTCGAATGCGGATGAGCCGGGCATGAACCGCATTCCGATTCCGCTTGCGGGGCGTTCCGACTCGATATAAATAAGATATCATAATTTCGGGAGGTAATGATGACTGACGTTCGTAGCGCCGCGCCGGCACTGCGCCAGAGCAGCGAGAAGACTGCAACCACGGCAAGCGGCTATGGCATGCTGCTCGTGGCGCTGCTCGCGATTGTCGCGGCGGGCGCGGCGCTCTCGCAGATCGACCGCATCGCCGACTGGATCGTGATCACCACGCTCCTTGTCGCGATCCTCGTCGAGCTGTTCGTGCTGTGCGGCTTCTACCTGCTCCAGCCCAACCAGGCGGCGGTGATCACGCTGTTCGGCGACTATCAGGGCACCGATCGCACCACCGGTCTGCGCTGGGCCATGCCGTGGCTGATCAAGAAGAAGGTCTCGGTGCGCGCCAACAACATCATTTCGGAGCGCATCAAGGTGAACGACCTGCGCGGCAACCCGATCGAGATGGCGGCGCAGGTGGTGTGGCGCGTGACCGACACGGCGCAGGCGCTGTTCGACGTCGACGACTACAAGGCGTTCGTGAACGTCCAGATCGAAGCGGCGGTGCGCACCATCGGTTCGCGCTACCCCTATGACGATTTCGAGCATCAGGAAGTCACGCTGCGCGGCAATCACGACCAGGTCGGCACCGAACTGCGCGGCGAGCTGATCGAGCGGCTGCGCGTCGCCGGCATCACCGTCGACGAGTGCGGCTTCACCCATCTGGCCTACGCCCAGGAGATCGCGGGTGCGATGCTCCGCCGCCAGCAGGCCCAGGCCGTGGTCGCCGCCCGCCAGACGCTGGTCGAAGGCGCGGTCGGCATGGTCGAGATGGCGCTGGCCCAGCTTTCGGCCAAGGACGTGGTGCATCTCGACGACGAGCGCCGCGCCGCCATGGTATCGAACCTGATGGTCGTGCTGTGCGGCGAGCGGGATACCCAGCCGGTGGTCAACACGGGCTCGCTCTACCAGTAAGTATCAAGGCGTACCCCGTGTCCGAACCGCCCCAGAAGAAAGCTTTCCCGCTCCGGCTCGATCCCGCGCTCTATGCGGCGATCGAGCGGTCGGCGGTGGCCGACCTGCGCAGCGTCAATGCCCAGGTGGAATGCCTGCTGCGCGAGGCGCTGGGGCGCCGGGGCGTGAAGCTGGCCGAGCCGGTGCGTGCCCGGCGCGGCCGACCGCCCAAGGCAAGGGAAGACGAAGCATGACCCGGCCCCGGCGTCCCGATGCATGGTTCGTCCGGATCCGCCGGGGCGCCAAATACAACATCACGCCGTGCACGCGGCAGGGCTGGGCGGTCACCATCGCCTATGTGCTGTTCAGCATGGCGCTTACCCCGGTGATCCTTCCGCCCGAGCCGGTGCGGGTCGCCGCCTGGCTGATCCTGTTCCTTGCCGCGACGGCGCTGTTCCTGGTCGTCGCCTGGCGCACATCCTCGCCTGCCGCGGACGACGGCAAGGCTGACTGAAAGGGTTTCGCGATGTTGCTCGCCACGCATATCCGCCGCGTGCATCTCCCCTATGTGCTCGGCATCGCCGGGCTCGCGCTGGTCGCCGGCATCGCCCTGGCGCTGTTCCAGTGATGGGCGCCCGCTTCCGTGAGCAGGGCTCGGTTCGCCCCGGCTATTGGTTCCGTCCCAAGCGCTTCGGCCTGGGTGCGGTGCCGGTCACCTGGCAGGGCTGGGCGGCGACCTTTGCCTTTGTCGCGATCGTCGGCCTGATCGTCAATTTCGCGACGCACCGCGATCGGCTGTGGCTGGTGCTGCTCCTGCCGGTGATCGGCGCTTATCTGTGGCTGATTGCCAGCAAGACCGATGGCGACTGGCGTTTCCGCTGGGGCGGCGATGCGTAACGAACGATCAGTGCCCGGCACTGGAAGGAGAGGGACCATGCGGTCGAACAGCTGCCCGAAATGCCAGGGCTCTATGGAGGAAGGTTTCACGCTCGCCGATCGCGATAGCTATCGGCGGACAACGGGCTGGGTAGCCGGGCCGCCCCGCAAGGCGCTGCTGCTCGGCCTCAAGCTGCCGCACAAGCCGATCAGCATCCAGACCTGGCGCTGCCCGCGCTGTGGCTTCCTGGAGAACTACGCCAAGGGCTAGGCGGCGCGTCGCGTCGCGCGCGGTTCCGGCCGGGGACGCAAGAAGGGAGGTTGCGCATGACTGGCAACGCATTCCGGGTTCGCCCCGGCCATTCTTCTCTGAAGGTTGTGCTGGCGCTGGCATTTGCCGCCGTGCCTCAGGCCTTTGCGCAGCAGGCGCCCGCGGGTGTCGAGATCACCGCGCCGGGGCCGCAGGGGGATCTCGCCGGCACGCTGATCGATCCAGACCCCAAGGCGCCGCTGGTGCTGATCGTGCCCGGCTCCGGCCCCACCGATCGCGACGGCAACAACCGTTATGGCGTCGCCGGCGGGCCCTATCGCCAGCTCGCCGATGGGCTGGCGAAGCGCGGCGTCGCCACGCTGCGTATCGACAAGCGCGGCATGTTTGGCAGCAGGGCGGCGGTCGCGGACGGCAATCATGTCACGATCGCCGATTACGCGGCGGATGTCCGCGCCTGGATCGAGGTCGCGCGCAAGCGTACCGGCCGCTCCTGCATCTGGCTGGGCGGGCATAGCGAGGGCGGGCTGGTCGTGCTCGCCGCCGCGCGGCAGCCCGAAGGGGTGTGCGGCGTGGTGCTGGTCGCCGCCGCCGGGCGGCCGCTCGCCGCGATCATGCGCGCGCAGTTTCGCGCCAATCCGGCCAATGCACCTTTGCTCGAGCCGCTGCTGTCGCTCGTCGATACGCTGGAGAGCGGCAAGCATGCCGACACCGCCGCGATGCCGCCGCCGCTGCCCGCCTTGTTTCCGGATTCGGTGCAGGACTTCCTGATCGATCAGTTCCGCTATGATCCGCCCAGGCTCGCGGCGTCGCTGAAGGTGCCGCTGCTCGTCACCCAGGGCGATCGCGACATCCAGATCGGTGTGCCGGACGCCCAGGCGCTTGCCGGGGCAAGGCCGGGTGCCAGGCTCGCGATCGTGCCGGGGATGACGCATGTGCTCCGCATCGCCGCGAGCGAGGAGCGGATGGCGAGCATCGCGACCTATGGCGATGCGTCGCTGCCCGTTGCCCCGGCGCTGGTCGATGCCATCGCCGGGTTCGTCACGGAGAAGCGTTAGGCCAGGGCCTCGTCAAGCAGGCGAGCAAGGCGAAGGCCGCCCTTGATGACCTGGGTGCGTGCCTCGGGCACCCACTTCTCGATCATCGGCTCGGTGATCGCGATGCGGGTGGTGATCGGCTTGCAGGTCTCGCCGCCATTCAGGTCGGCATAGACGGTCTTGGCCAGCTCCCAGCTGTCCTTGCCCCAGTCCTGCACGGTGCCCCCGCCCAGTTCGGCGCGGTCCTTGCGGCTATAGGTGCGCACGATGTTCGGGCCCGAGGTGATCGCGCGCTCGGCGAGCAGCCCGTCCCACACCGAATGGAGGTTCAGCCGGTCGGTGGTGTAGATGCCATAGCTGACCTGCGCCTTGTTGCCGCCGGCGTCATGGTCGTGCTCGGCGCCGTGCAGCGGCTGGCCGATATCGCCGACGAAATGGACCAGGAAGAGCAAGGCCTTCACCCGCTCGACCTGCGGCGCCTTGCGGTCCTTGAGGATCTTCACGTCGCGCTCGATCTGGGCGGAGACGCAATTGCCGTCCTTGCATTCGGCGGTCACGTCGAACGGCTTGCAGACGTCGGCGTCCTGATAGTGCCAGACCGAGGCGTAGCGCCAGTCATTGCCCAGCTTCTTGATGCAATCGGCCCAGACCGAAGCCTCTTCGATATTGGTCGCGGGGCAGCCCTCGGTCTTGAGCAGGTCGGTGTGGCGGAGCAGCTGGGTGATCTTCGCGCGGGTGGCCGGGGTGACGTTGCGCCAGGCGATCGCGGCGACCGTCTGGTGGCCATATTCCCAATAGGCGTTGGCGGGCGCGGCGAAGCCGATCAGGGCCGCGAGGATCACGAGAAAGCGCATCAGACTACTCCAGAGGCAGGCGCTGTCTCCCTAGCAGGATGTTCGGGCTTCGCCAGCCGGTTGAGTCCGATCAGCGGGCGCAGCCAGCCGATCCGTCGGCCGATCAGATAGGTCGCGGCACAGACGCTCGCCGTGCCGCCGAGCAGCAGCGCGAAGTCGAGCGGGGCGCTCAGGTGCAGCGGCAGCGAATACCAGGCGATCAGCACGATCGCGGGATGGTGGACGATGTAGAAGGGGAACACCGCCTCGGCGAGCGGTTTGCGCAGCGGATGATCGCGGTTCCAGCGCGTCTCGGCAATGTGAAACAGCGCGAGGATCATGCCCCAGGCCATGGCGGTGCGGGCGGCGCGATCGAGCGCCATCACTTCATGCGGCGGCACGCTGGCGCCCGGCCAGGCCAGCTCGACCGATACGACCACCGCGCCGGCCAGCGCCGCCATCACCGCGCCCGGCTTCCAGTTGCGCGCGATCGCCGCCCATAGTCCGGGCGATCCCGCCAGCGCGAAGCCGAACAGGAAGATCGGCACATATTGCGCATGCCCGCCCCAGTCGCGCAGCAGCCCCTGGCGTTCGGGCGCCACGAACAGCAGCGCCAGCCGCGCTACCGCCAGTGCCGCCACCGGCACCCAGAGCAGGCGGCGACCCTGGGTGAGCCATTCCGCCGCTGCGTCGATCGCGCGCAGCGTCCGCCCGCCAGCGCGCGCCAGCACCAGCGCGAGCAGCAAGGTGTAGGCGGCGAGATAGGCGACGAACCAGAGATGCTCCCAGCTCGGGAACTCGCGGCCCCAGAAGATGCCGCTGCGCCAGTAGTCGAGCGCCCAGAAATGGAGATAGCCATGGGGATAGCCATTCTCCATCACCCGCACCCACATCTCGAGCGGCACCAGCACCGCCATGCCGAAGGCCAGCGGGATGAGCAGCCGCAGCGCACGGCTCCGCGCGAAGTCGCCGGGCGCGCGGTCATAGAGCTTGCGCGAGGCATAGCCGGAGACGGCGAACAGCAACGGCAGCCGCCAGGGGGTGAGGAGCGCCATGGGCGGGATCAGCCACTGGAAGGCATAGCCGGTCTTGATCACCCAGTCCCAGGGCGAGAAGGCCATGGCGATGTGATAGAGGATCAGCAGCCCGAACGCAGCGATCCGCAGCCAGTCCATGCCGTAATGGCGCTGGCTGGTTCGCGGTGCAGCTACGGGAACAGGATCGTGCCGCATCAGGCCTCGGGCTAATCGAACAGCCTGCAAGCTTAACCCGGGTTGCTTAGCATCGCGTAAAGCGCGGGGCGCGCATCTGCACGGAATCTCGATATTCTGGCGACTGGCCCCCCGGGGCCAAAGCGCCTATATGGCCGCCATGTCCGTACGTCCCTGGCGCGATATCGTCCGGCGGCCCAGCCGTCAGATCATGGTGGGTAATGTGCCCGTTGGCGGTGATGCGCCGGTGACGGTGCAGACCATGACCAACACTGCCACCTCCGATGCCCGCGCGACGATCGACCAGATCCGCCGCTGCGAGGATGCCGGCGTGGATATCATCCGCGTTTCCTGCCCGGACGTCGAATCGACCGCGGCGCTCAAGCAGATCGTCCGTGCCAGCCGTGTGCCGATCGTCGCGGACATCCATTTCCACTACAAGCGAGCGCTCGAAGCCGCCGATGCCGGCGCCGCTTGCCTGCGCATCAATCCGGGCAATATCGGCTCGGCCGACCGCGTGAACGAAGTGGTCAACGCCGCCAAGGCCAATGGCTGCGCGATCCGCATCGGCGTGAATGCCGGCAGCCTCGAGAAGGACCTGCTCGAGAAATATGGCGAGCCGTGCCCCGAGGCGCTGGTTGAATCGGCGCTCGACCATATCAAGCTGCTCCAGGACCGTGACTTCCACGAGTTCAAGGTCGCGGTGAAGGCGTCGGACGTGTTCCTGGCCGTCGCCGCATACCAGCAGCTCGCCGACGCAGTGGATTGCCCGCTGCACCTCGGCATCACCGAGGCGGGCGGGTTCGTCGGCGGTACGGTCAAGTCGGCGATCGGCATCGGTTCGCTGCTGTGGTTCGGCATCGGCGACACGATCCGCGTCAGCCTTTCGGCCGAGCCGGAGGAAGAGGTCCGCGTCGGCTTCGAGATTTTGAAGGCGCTCGGTATCCGCAATCGCGGTGTCCGCGTCGTCAGCTGCCCCAGCTGCGCGCGCCAGGGCTTTGACGTGATCCGCACGGTGCAGGCGCTCGAGGACCGGCTCCAGCACATCCGCACGCCGCTGTCGCTCTCGGTGCTCGGCTGCGTGGTCAACGGTCCCGGCGAAGCGCGCGAGACCGATATCGGCCTCACCGGCGGCGGCAATGGCAAGCACATGGTCTATCTGTCGGGCGTCACCGATCACACAGTGAACGATGCCGACATGCTCGATCACATCGTCAAGCTGGTCGAGGCCAAGGCGGCGGAGATCGAGGCGGCCAGCGAGGCCGCCGCGCAAGCCGCGGAGTGACCGCACGGCAGCGCGTGGTCGCGGCGCTGCTCGCCGCCTGCGCGGGCATTGCGCTCTATTCGATCATGGACGCGGTGATGAAGGGGATCAGCCTCGTCATCGGCGCCTATGCCGCGATCTTCTGGCGGCTGGTGGCGGGCGCGGCGATCATGACGCCGCTGTTCGCCTTTTCCGGGCAGCGCCTGCCGTCGGCCCGGGTGCTCCGCATCCATGCGATCCGCAGCGTGGTGATCGCGGTGATGGCGATCGCCTTCTTCTGGGGGATCGTCCGCGTGCCGCTGGCCGAGGCGATCGCGCTCACCTTCATCGCCCCGCTGATCGCGCTCGCGCTCGCCGCGGTCTTCCTGCACGAGAAGATCGGCACCCGCTCGATCCTCGGCTCGCTGCTCGGCCTGGCCGGGGTCGGCATCATTCTGGCCGGGCAACTCGGCGCGCCGCACCGGCCCGATTCGGCGCTGGGCATGATCGCGATCCTCACCTCGGCGGTGTTCTACGCGGTCAATCTCGTCATCGCGCGGCACCAGGCGCAGCAGGCCGGGCCGATCGAGATCGCCTTCTTCCAGAACTGGATCATCCTAGGCCTGTTCGCGCTGCCGGCGCCCTGGCTGCTGGTGATGCCGGCACCCGGCCAATGGTGGCTGGTGGTGCTGGCGGCCGGCCTGGCGATCGTCTCCCTGCTGCTGCTGTCCTGGGCCTACGCCAGGGCGGAGGCCCAGGTGCTGCTCACTGTCGAATATACCGCCTTCATCTGGGCGGCACTGATGGGCTGGCTGTTCTTCCGCGAGCCGCTCACGCTACTCACCATCGGCGGCACCTTGCTGATCGTCGCCGGATGCGTGATGGCGGCGCGCAGCAAGCCCGGCATCGCCGAGCCCGAAGTGGAGCCCGCCCTTTCATGATCGCCATCCGCACCGCCACCCCCGACGACGTCGCGCTGATCCTCGGCCTGGTCCGCGAGCTTGCCGTCTATGAGCGCGAGCCCGACGCGGTGGTCGCGACCGAGGCGATGCTGCACAAGGCGCTGTTCGAGACCCGCGTTGCCGAAAGCCTGATCGCCGAGCTGGACGGCGTGGCCGTGGGCTTCGCGCTGTTCTTCCACAATTTCTCGACCTGGACCGGCAAGCCCGGCATCTATCTCGAAGACCTGTACGTCACCCCCGACGCGCGCGGCGCGGGGGCGGGCAAGGCGCTGCTCCGGCATCTGGCGGGCATCGCGCTCGACCGGGATTGCGGCCGCTTCGAATGGTCGGTGCTCGACTGGAACACGCCGGCGATCGATTTCTACCGGGCGATGGGCGCCGAGGCGATGGAAGAATGGACCGTGCAGCGCGTCTCGGGCGATGCGCTGCTCAAGCTGGCCGGACGCGGCTGATGGCGATCGACCAGGGCCTGGTCGATTGGGTGGCGGAGACGATGGAGCCGATCGGCACGGTCACCTCGAAGCGGCTGTTCGGCGGCGCGGCGCTCTATTGCGACGGGCTGGCCTTCGCGATCCTCGCCTTCGACGCGCTGTGGCTCAAGGCGGATGCGGAGAGCGATGCCGAATGGGGCGATGCCGAGCGCTTCTCGGTCACGCGCGAGGACGGCAAGGTCCAGTCGCTCAACTATCGCCGCGCGCCCGACGAGACCTATGACGATGCCGACGAACTGCGCCGCTGGGCGCTGCTCGCGCTCGATGCGGCCCGTCGCGCACCGCCGAAGAAGCCCAAGGCAAAGCCAAGGAAGCGCTGACCGCATTCTTTGTCATGCTGAACTTGCGTCGGCATCCAACGTGCGGCGCGGGGAAGCGCTCGAGCCTCTTGCCCCTTCCTCGCGAAGGGTTCGACCCTGAAGCCAGTTCAGGGTGACGATCGCCTAGCCGCCGCCCAGCACGTTGATCGTGAACGCCAGGATGCCCAGGTTGAACACGAACGCCGCCAGGCAGTGCGCGGTCACCACGCGGCGCAGGCGCCGGCTGGAGATGGTCACGTCGCTGGTCTGGAAGGTCATGCCCAGGCAGACCGCGAAATAGAGGAAGTCCCAGTAATCGGGCTCCTTGGTGTCCGGGAATTCCAGCCCGCCCGAATCGGCGCCGTTCCGTGCCGCCGTGTAGAAGATATGCGCATAGTGCAGCGCGTAGATGGTGTTGCTGAACGTCCAGCTCAGCGCCAGTGTGCCGAGGATCGCGGGCAGCGCCCAGGGGTTGGACTTGATCCCGCTCAGCACTTCGGCGGCGATCGAGGTGAACACAGCGGCGCCCACCATTACCGTGATCAGCAGCAGCATCGGCCGGTTGGCATCGTTGCGGCAGGCGCTCTCACGCATCCCGCTGGCGCGGTGGCTCAGCAGGGGTATCGTCGAAATCAGGAAGGCGGTCGCGCCGATATCGAAGGCCAGCATGACGCCGAAATGCAGGCCGACCGCCGGCAACAGGATCCAGCCAGACGCGAGGGTCGCTGCGAGGAACAGCAGGAAGCGCGGCGGCGCCACGACATTGCCGATGCCGCGGCGATGCGGCGCGCTCATGCCCGGCGCACCCAGCGCGGGTTGATCGCACCCGCCACGGCAAGCGCGAGCAGCGCCATCCAGCCATAGCTGTGCGCCTGCATCATCCAGGGATGGTGCGGTTCGCTCAGCAGGAACCAGAGCGAGACCAGCCCGCCTGCCGCCAGCGGCACGGCGGTAAGCTTGGCGACCAGGGTTCCGCGCCATGCCAGCAGCGACAACATCAGCTCGCCGATGCCGAGCAGTGCGAACTTGGTGCGCACCACGACGAACAGCATGTCGAACAGGCTCTGCGCATCGGGGCCGACCGGCAGGATCTGGAGCAGGATCACGCCCTCGACCTGGTCGAACAGCGCGGCGGCGAACAGCACGCCCATCGCGGCGAGGCCCAGCGTGCGTGCGCCGTGGCGCAGCGCCCAGGCGCCGAGGACCAGGAAGGTCGCGTAAGCGGGGATGAAGACGAGCGCGTCCCACCAGCTCGCGCTCAGCTGCGCGATGCGGAACTTCTCCGAACAGGGCGGGGCGCCGAACAGTTCGGCGAGCTCGGCGGGATTGCGGACCAGCTCGAGCGCAATGATCGGCCCGGCACCATGGGTGGGGCCGCAGGCGACGAGGTCCGGGATGCGCCCGAACCCCATCGACGCTGCCAGCGTCGCCAGCCCGGCCACTGCGCACAGTCGCCAGGCCAGCGCGCCATTCAAGCCGCGGCGGCCTCCTTGGCCTTCTTCGCGGCTTCGATCGCTTCGATCACGATCTTCTTGGCTTCCTCGGCATCGCCCCACTGGCCGATGCGCACCCACTTCTCGGACTCGAGGTCCTTGTAGTGCTTGAAGAAGTGCTCGATCTGCTGGAGCACGATCGAGGGCAGGTCCTGCCGCTCGCCGATGTCCGAATAGTAAGGGAAGGTCGAGTCGACCGGCACGCAGATCAGCTTCTCGTCGCCGCCGGCCTCGTCCTCGAGCTTGAGCACGCCGATCGGGCGGGCGCGGACAACGCAGCCCGGCACGAAGGGCGAGCGCGCGATGACGAGCGCGTCGAGGGGATCGCCGTCGGGAGACAGGGTGTGCGGCACGAAGCCGTAATTCGCCGGATAGCGCATCGGAGTGTGCAGGATGCGATCGACGAAGAGCGCACCGCTCTCCTTGTCGAACTCATACTTCACCGGCTCGCCGCCGACCGGCACTTCGATGATGACGTTCAGGCTGTTCGGCGGATCATCACCCACCGGAATAAGATCAATACGCACGCTGCTGTTATCCCTTAGCTGGGCGGTTGCGCCCCTCCGGCCTCACTTGGGCTGGAGGAGTTTGTCCAGGCCAGCCTCTCCTTCACTTGTTTTTTCGAGGTGCGGATAGCGCAGCCCGTCATGATAGTCGATGGCCACGTCGCGGTAGCGCGAACCGCGCTTCACGGTGAGCTTGATCGGCTCCTTGCTGCCCTTGGCGGCCTTCACCGCGTCCCGCAGCTTGTCGCCGCTGAACACCGCGCCGTTCACCGCGACGATCTCGTCGGCCAGGGTGATGCCTGCGTCGAACGCCGGGCTGCCCCACATCACGCCCGTAATGCCCTTGGGCCCGATCGACAGGCCGATCGAATAGGACAGGTCGGTGGCGGTCTTGGGCGTCACCTTGTTGGGGGTGTCGTTATAGACCAGCTTGTAGCCGTTGCGCTCGAACCCGCTGAGCGGCGCATGCTCCGACACGTCGTTGACACGCTCCTTGAGCAGCGTGCGCCAGTCATAGGGCAGGACCTGGTTGAGCGTCGCGACGACATCGTCGAACGTGTAGGTCAGCTCGCCGAAATCGCCGTCACGGCCGCCGAAGAAGATATGCGCGAAATCGTCGATCGACTTGGTGCCGCCCGACTTCTCGCGCAGGATCGAATCGACTTCCATCCAGATCAGCAGGCCTTCGTTGTAATAGTCCTCGCTGCGCTGCCAGCTCACCCAGCCCTTTGGCGAGCGCGGGGTGATCACCGGATCGTTGGTGGTGTCGCCCATCGGGCGCCAGGTGCGGCCCTGGCGATTGTCGAGGTTGGCGGCGATATTGGCATAGGCATCCAGGGTATCGGCCTTGCTCACCAGCCCAGAGCGCGCCTGGAACACATAGCCCCAGAACTGGGTCTGGCCCTCATAGACCCACAGCAGCGAGCCGCGCATCGGCACGCGATAGTCCGGGGTCCACAGGTCGGCGCCGCGGCGGAACTTGCCGTCCCAGCTATGGGTGTATTCGTGCGGCAGCAGGTTGCGGCTGGTCGCCTTCTCGTCCCACTTGGTGAAATAGCCCAGGCCCGTGCCGTTCTCCGAGCTGCGGTGATGCTCCACGCCGATCCCGCCCAGTTCCTCGCTGATCGAGAGCAGGAAGCGGTAGTGATCATAATGCTCGACGCCGAAGGTCTTCACTGCCTGGTCGACCAGCTTGGCATGCGCCGCGATCTGCTCGGGCTTGGCGGCCAGCTCCTCGGCACTGTCGGCATAGGTCTCGATGGTCACGCGGTCGCTCAGCTTGAGCTGGCGGTAATAGCGGCCGGCGAGCACCGGCGAGTCCATCAGGATGTCGTAGCTGGTCTTGTCATAGCTGTAGACATTGCCGGCCACCTTGGCGTCCACCGCCGAGCTGGCGGTCCAGCCCTGGGGATAGGTCACCTTCGCCTGGATCGGCACGCGGCGGACGAAATAGCCGGCCGGATAGAGGCTCAGCGAGAAGAACTGCAGGCTCATCAGGTTGGGCGTCATCACGATGCGGCCCTGGTCGCCCACGGTGGCCGAGACGAAGTTGAAGCTTACATCGAGCTTCTTCGCGCCCGCCGGCACGTCGATGTGGAAGGCATAGACGTCCACGGGATCGCGCTTCCACGGAATCACCTTGCCGTTCGCCTTGATGACGAGACCGCCGACCTTCTCGATCTCGCCGCGCGGGCCGTGCTTGCCGGGAATCCACTTCGGATAGAGCAGCACCATGTGCCCGCTCTTCGCGACCGGGATCGTCTCCTTCACGTTGAAGATGCCGCGCGTGATGTCGGTCGCGTCGATGTCGAGCGTCAGCGTGCCGGGATAGGCGACGTCGCGCGCATCGGGGATGGTGTTCGGATAGGGCGCGGTCTGCGCCGGCGCCGATTGGACCACCGAATTCTGGGCGATGGCGGGAGCGGAGACGGAGGCGAGCAGGGCAGCTGCGGCAAGCGCACGGATCATCGGTGGAAGCGACCTCTCATTTTCGAGTGGGAGGGTCATAGGACCCTGCGGGCGGAAGCGTAAAGACCTGCGCGTGACAGCAATCCTTCACGGGACGCTAACCATTGCGCGCTACTCGTTTCCGCCATGTATCACGATCCCAAGCTGACGGCGGAAAGCCAGGCCGATCCGCGGCCCCGCTCGGCGGTGAGTACCGGTGTCGGCATGGCGGGCCTGGCCGGCATGAGCCTGTGGACCGCGATCGCGACTTTCTACGGCATGGACGGGCCCTATTCGGCACTGGTCAATGTCGTCGCCTGTGCCCTGCCGATGGTGCTCTGGTCGATCTTTATCGACAAGGTCCACCTGAACCGCAGCACCGGTATCGACTGGTCCTCGAAGCGCACGCTCAGGGATACGCTCGACATCTCGATCACCAAGCTCACCGGCCTTTGGCTCACCTGGGGCGGGATCGCGCTGATCTATGCCACGTTCCGCTTCTGGTGGACGGGCCGCTACGCCAATTTCGGCTGGTCGATCTGGTGCATCGAGATGGCGGCGCCGGCGCTGTTCCTGCTCTCCATCCCCTATGTCCTGTGGCTCGATCGCAAGCTGGTGCAGCCGAAGGACGGTGCCTGGCATCTCGGCGCCTGGCTGATGGGGATCAAGGAGCCGATCGATATCCCGGCGATCCAGAACCATCTGCGCAGCTGGGCGATCAAGGGCTTCTTCCTCGCCTTCATGCTCTCGATCGTACCGCCCAATTTCGGCGATTTCGTCGGCTGGAACTTCGCGCGCATGTTCGACAGCCCGGCGGTGATCGCCAATTACTGCATCAGCTTCATGTTCGTGATCGACGTGGCCTTCGCCACCGCCGGCTACATCCTGACGATGCGCCCGCTCGATTCGCACATCCGCAGCGCCACGCCCTATGCGGCGGGCTGGACCGCGGCGCTGATCTGCTACCCGCCCTTCGTGCTGATGAACGAAGGCGGCGTGCTCGATTATCACCCGGGCAGCGCCGACTGGACCTTCTGGTTCGCCAATCATCCCTGGATCCTGGGCGGGCTCGGCGCGGTGCTGGTGGTGCTGACCGGCATCTATGCCTGGGCGACGATCGCCTTCGGCCTGCGCTTCTCCAACCTCACGCACCGCGGTGTCCTGACCCATGGGCCGTACGCGTGGAGCCGCCACCCGGCCTATCTGTCGAAGAACCTGTTCTGGTGGCTCTCGGGCCTGCCCTTCCTCGCCACCACCAGCTGGGTCGAGGGGCTGCGCAACGCGGCCATCATGGGCGTGGTCAGCGGCATCTATTATTGGCGCGCCCGCACCGAGGAGCTGCACCTGGGTGCCGATCCGGCCTATCAGGAATACAGCGCCTGGATGCAGCGCAACGCCCCGGTGCCGCGCTTCTTCGCCTGGGTGGGTAGCAAGCTGCGGCCGGCCTGATCCACTCCGTCATGCTGAACTTGTTTCAGCATCCAGCGCGCCTCGGAAGATATCGTTGGTGGAGAATTGGACCCTGAAACAAGTTCAGGGTGACGGTTGGTGATACGCGGCGATCACCAGTCCCCCGCAGCCCCCATCCACAGCGACACCGCCGCCGCCGCCGCCGTCTCCGCCCGCAGGATCCGCGGCCCCAGCGCGATCCCGATCGCCTTCGGATGCGCCTTGATCGCCTCGCGCTCGCTCTCGTCGAACCCGCCCTCGGGCCCGATCAGGATCGCCGCCGGTCCCGGATTGGCGCGCATCGCGTCCACCGCCGGCACGCCGCCGGTCTCGTCGGCGAAGAACAGCACCCGTGCCTCGGGCCAGTCGCGCAGCAGCGCGGGCAGCTTCACCATCTCGTCGAGCCGGGGCAGGGCAGTGCGCCCGCATTGCTCGGCCGCCTCGATCATGTGCGCACGCAGCCGCTCGAGGTTGAGCTTGTCGACCACCGCGCGCCGGGTCAGCACCGGCACCAGCCGGTCGACCCCCAGTTCGCAGGCCTTCTCCGCGATCCAGTCGATCCGTCCCTTCTTGATCGGCGCGGCGCACAGCCACAGGTCCGGCACCGGCTCGCGCTCGCGCAACTGGTCGGTCACTTCGAGGATCAGGTCGCGCTTGCCGATCACGCGCGCCACCCCGGCCCATTCGCCGGTGCGATCGTCGAACAGCTTGATCGCCTCGCCGATCTTTATCCGCATCACCGAGATCAGATAATGCGCCTGCGGGCCGTCGATCTTGATCTCGCCGGGCGAAAGCTCGGTCTCGACGAACAGGCGCGGGGCGGACTGGGGCGGCCAGGCGGGCGTAGCGGGCATGGCAATGCTCTAGACTGGAACCCAATCCGGTTGAATCATTTTCCTGTCACCCCGGCCGTGAGCCGGGGTCCCGTTTCTGCTTGGTTTGGAAACAGCGGGGCCCCCGGGGTCGAGCCCGGGGTGACGAGAAAAGGCGGCCTTAGTCGGCCATACCACCCATGCCACCGCCCGAGCCCATGCCGCCACCGCCATAGCCACCGCCATAGCCGCCGCCACCGCGACGCCCGCCGCCGCCATGCCCACCGCGTCCGCGACCACCACCGCTGCCGCGCTTGCCGGGCCTGAAGCTCGCCTTCTCGATCTTGGGCAGTTCGGACTTCTCCAGCTTGCCGTCGCCATTCTTGTCGAGCAGCGCGAAGCGCTTGTCGGCGGCGACGCGGAACTCGCGCGCATCCACGCCGCGGTCGAAATTGGTGTCGGCCACCACCACCGGCTCGGGATAGTCGAAATAGCCGAAGCGGGCGGCGCCCTGCGCGACATAGGCAGGCGCACGCTTCTGGCCGTCGCCATCGCCTTCGGTGCTTTCCGGCTGGTCGCCCATATAGCCGCCGACGCTGATCATCGGCGCGACCACCGTCTCGTAATTCTCGATCTCCTCGGGATCGAGCTCGCCATCCTTGTTCTTGTCGAGCGTCGCGAAGAAGCGCGCCGCATCGGCTTCCATTTCGTCCTGGGTAAGCACGCCGTCATGATTGGCATCGGCCTTGTCGAACCAGATATTGGGCGCGTCCGGCCCGCGGAACGGCTCGCCCATCGGGCTGATGAAGAAGCTCGGCGCATCATCGGCCAGGGCAGGGGTGGCGACAGCGGCAAGCGTCAGGCTGGCGAGGAAAAGGCGCATCGACTGTTTCCCGGGTGAAATAAAGGCAACCCGCGCCTGCGCCCGCTTTGTCGCAGGAGTATGCCAGAATGTTGCGGGCTTGATCTTTGGCGCGCAGGCGCGGAGGGACAGGCCATGGCCGAAGCGCAGCAGATCGTACCCGATACCGAGCATCGCGGGCTGGTGGGCCTGCTCCCCGCCGCCGCACGACCCTATGCCCTGCTCGCCCGGTTCGACCGGCCGATCGGCTGGTGGCTGCTGTTCTGGCCCGGCGCCTGGGCGGTCGCGCTGTCGGGCGGTGCGGTCGAGCGCTGGGATCTGATCCTCTGGCTTCTCCTCGGCAGCATCGCGATGCGCGGCGCCGGCTGCGTGTTCAACGACATCGTCGACCGCGATCTCGATCGCCAGGTCGCCCGCACCCGCAGCCGCCCGGTGGCGAGCGGCGCGGTGTCGGTGAAGGCTGCCCTGCTCTGGCTCGGCCTGCTCTGTCTGGTCGGGCTGGTCGTCTGGTTCCAGCTCCACTGGCCGGCGCGGCTGGTGGCGCTCGCCAGCATCGCGCCCGTCGCCGCCTATCCCTTCATGAAGCGGATCACCTGGTGGCCCCAGGCCTGGCTCGGCATGGTCTTCTCCTGGGCGGCTCTGGTCGGCTGGGCCGAGATCGGCACCCAGCCCTTGCTCCCGCTCGCCTTGCTCTATGCCGGCTGCATCGCCTGGGTGATCGGCTACGACACCATCTATGCGATCCAGGATATCGAGGATGACGCGCTGGTCGGCGTCCGCTCCTCGGCCCGCGCGATGGGCGCGCATATCCAGGGCGGCGTGACGGCGTTCTACGTCGTCGCGATAGCCTGCTGGGGCGCCGCGATCTGGCAGCTCCGCCCCGACTGGCTCGCGCTCCTCGCCCTGCTGCCGATGGCGCTCCACCTGCTCTGGCAGGTCGCGACGCTCGACACCGCCGACGGCGCCAACGCGCTCGCGCGCTTCCGGTCGAACCGCAATGCCGGGCTGCTGATGTTCGCCGCCTGCTTCGTCGTCGGCCAGACGCTTTGACTGCTGCCGCTTTGACCTTCGGCCTCGGCATACCTAAGTCGGCGCGATGCTGACCATTTCCGAAGCCTGTGAACGCGCCGCCGATGTCGTCGCGCGGGCGCGCCGGGCGGGCGCCGATGCCGCCGATGCCGTGTTCGCCGCCGACAGCTCGCAGTCCGTCTCCGTCCGCATGGGTGCGCTCGAGGATGTCGAGCGTTCCGAGAGCGAGGAACTCGGCCTGCGCGTCTTCATCGGCCAGCGCTCGGCCAGCGTCTCCACCTCGGACCTGAGTTCGGCCGCACTCGACATGCTGGTCGAGCGCGTCGTCGCGATGGCGAAGGAAGCGCCCGAGGACAAATGGGCCGGCCTCGCCCCGCAGGACAGGCTGCTCCACGGCGCCCCGCCCCAGCTCGATCTCGACGACGGCGCGCATGTCGATCCGCAGAGCCTCAAGGCCCTGGCCGAGCGCGCCGAGCAGGCCGCGCGCAGCGTCGAGGGCGTCACCAACAGCGAGGGTGCCAGCGCCGGCGCCTCGCGCTCGGTGATGACGCTCGCGACCAGCCACGGTTTCACCGGCGGCTATGCCCAGACCAGCCACGGCATCTCGGCCAGTGTCCTCGCCGGCGCCGGCGGCAACATGCAGCGCGACTATGCGCACCATTCGGCCCGCCACGCCGCCCAGCTCGAGGCGCCCGAGGCGATCGGCACGCTCGCCGGCGAGCGCGCGGTCGCCCGGCTCGATCCGGCCAGGATCCCCAGCGGCGCGATGCCGGTCGTCTTCGATCGCCGCGTCTCGGCCGGGCTGATCGGCCATTTCCTCGGCGCGATCTCGGGTGCCGCGATCACCCGCAAGACCAGCTTCCTGCTCGATCGGCTCGGCCAGCAGGTCTTCGCCAGGGGCGTGACGATCCGCGACGATCCGCACCGCCCGCGCGGGCTGCGCTCGCGCCCCTTCGATGGCGAGGGGCTGCCGGTCCAGCCGGTCAAGCTGGTCGATGCCGGCATGCTCGAGACCTGGCTGCTCGAAAGTGCCTCGGCCCGCCAGCTCGGTCTCGAGCCGACCGGCCATGCCTCGCGCGGCATCGGCGGCGCGCCGGGCGTGGCGCCGTCCAACCTCTATATGGAAGCCGGCCATATCCCGGCGGAAACGCTGGTCGGCGAGATCGACTATGGCATCCTCGTCACCGAGCTGATCGGCCAGGGCGTCAACGGCGTCACCGGCGACTATAGCCGCGGTGCCGCCGGCTATCTGATCGAGAAGGGCGAGATCACCCGCCCGGTTTCGGAGATCACGATCGCGAGCAACTTGAAGGACATGTTCCTCGCGATGACCCCGGCGAACGATCTCGAGTTCCGCTACGGGATCAACGCGCCGACGATCCGCATCGACGGCATGACGATCGCCGGTGCCTGAAGCCGGCCTCGCCTCCGAAGTCGCGGCGATCGCCGCGGAGGCGGGCCGCCTCGCCATGACGCGCTGGGAGACCGAGTTCAAACGCTGGGAGAAGGTGCCCGGCAGCCCGGTCTGCGATGTCGATCTCGAATTGGACGCGCTGCTCCGCGAACGGCTGAGTGCGCTGCTTCCCGATGCCGGCTGGCTGTCCGAGGAGACCGCCGACAGCCGCGCGCGGCTCGACGCCCGGCGCATCTGGGTGGTCGATCCGATCGACGGCACCCGCGACTATCTCCGCCACCGTCCCGGCTGGTCGGTCTCGGTCGCGCTGGTCGAGGACGGCGCGCCGGTGATCGGCGTGCTCGATGCGCCGGCGCGCGGCGAGCGCTGGATCGCCGAAGCGGGCAGGGGCGCCGCGCGCAACGGCGTGCAGCTCCACGTCACCCCGCGCGACCAGCTTGCCGGATCGCGCATGCCGACCGACCATTTGCCCAAGGTCGATGCCGACCTGGTGATCGTCGACAAGCCCAATTCGATCGCGCTGCGCATCGCGATGGTCGCGGCGGGCGAGGCGGACCTGCTCGCCACGATCCGCTGGGGCAATGAATGGGACGTCGCCGCCGCCGTGCTGCTGGTGCACGAGGCGGGCGGGGTGATCACCGATGTGCTCGGCCAGCCGCTCGCCTTCAACACGCCGAGTGCCAAGGCCTTCGGCCTGCTTGCGAGCGCGCCGGGCATCCACGAAGCCGCGGTCGAGCGGCTGGCGCACCGCGCGCGGGAAGCGCTGGAGAGCTAGTTAGTTTCCTCCCTTAAGTTCCCCGGCGAAGGCCGGGGCCCAGTTTCGGCACAGCTGGTTGGCGCGGTCTAACCTCTCAGGCAACATTGCAACTGGGCCCCGGCCTTCGCCGGGGAACAGCTGATACTATTCCGTCATCAGAACTTCACCGCCCCGCCACCGCAATCAGCGCCGTCGAGGGTATCGGCAACACCGCTTGCCCATCGGCCATACGCCGCACCTCCTCGACCACCGCCGCCTGCTGCTCCGCATCCAGCGCCACCCAGTCCGGGCTCATCCCGAACAATTCGTCCGGCGTGTCGAGCTGCGACACGTCCAGCACGAAATCATGCGTCACTTGGCTGATCTCCGGCGCCGCGAACCCGGCATCGACCATCGCGGCCGACAGCCATTCGGGATCGCCCAGCGCCACCGCGCCCTCGGGCAGCCTGGTCTTGCCGTCGAGCCTGGGGAACAGTCGCCGCCGGATCTGCGAGAGCAGCAGGAACGTCGCCGCGCCTTCGCTCCGCCAGGTGGCGAGTACACCCAGCCCGCCGGGTTTCGTCACCCGCGCCATCTCGGCCAGCCCCTTGCGCCAGTCGGGGAACATGATGACTCCGAAGATCGAGAAGCTGATGTCGAAGCTCGCATCCGGCAGGTCGAGCGCCTGCCCGTCCATCACCTCCGCATCGACATTGGGCAGCTTCGCGGCGGCGATCCGCGCGACCATCCCGGCCGAGAAATCGGTGGCGAGCACATAGGCGCCGCTCCGCGCAGCGGCCAGCGTCAGCGCGCCGGTCCCCGCCGCCACGTCGAGCACCTGCATGCCGGGTGTCAGCGTCACCCGCGCCAGCGCCGCCTCGGCGAACTGCGCGGTGAAGGGATGGGCGGTGCGCTCGTAATTGGCCGCCGTCTCGTCCCAATGCGCGGGGTTCTCGTGCTTCTTCTCGGTCATTGGCTGCCTTTCGCGAATCATGTAACAATACAAGTATCGTGAAAGCACGCGCTTGCCAACCGGCCCGGCGCGCCCGAGGAAAGACAGGATGCGAAAGGACAGCCGCCTATCCCGGATGCTCCATGTGCTGCTCCACATGGCGCGGCACGACGGGCCGATGACGTCGGAGCACATCGCCCAGATGCTCCAGACCAATCCGGTGGTCGTCCGCCGGACGATGGCGGGGCTGCGTGATGCGGGCTATGTCCGCTCGGAAAAGGGCCATGGCGGCGGCTGGGCGATCGCCGCCGATCTCGACAAGGTCTCGCTGCTCGACATCCACCGCGCCGTCGGCGGCCCGACCCTGTTCGCGATCGGCAGCGAGCATGCGAACCCGGCCTGCGCGGTCGAGCAGGCAGTCAACGAAGCGCTGGACGATGCGCTGCGCGAGGCGGAGGCTTTATTGGTGGCGCGGCTGGGCTCGGTCAGCCTGGCCGAGCTGGCCCGCAGCTTCGACGCGCGCTGCGCGGCGGGCGGCTGGCCGCATTAGGCCCTGCCAACATACTTCTTCAGTTCCCCGGCAAAGGCCGGGGCCCGGTTTCGGCGAAGCTGGTTGGGGCGGTCTACCCTCGCGGGCGACAGTGCAACTGGGCCCCGGCCTTCGCCGGGGAACAGTTGGAAGCACGACGCGCCCGGATAGGTCCGCGCCTAGCCCTCTTCGCCCTGATACTTGATCTGCAGGAACCGCCCGCGCGTCGCGAGATTGTCGAGGTCGCCCTGCGCCAGCTGCGCGGTCATCTCGGCGATCTCGTCGTCGATCAGCTGCAGGCCCTGGGCAAGCTGCTGGTCCGGGGTGAGGCCGTTGCGCTCCACCCGGCGCAGCGGCTCGGGTACGCGGCCATAGCCCTTGACCAGCTCGGGCAGCTGCTCGCCGACCAGCTTGCGCACTTCCACCGCCGCCGGGCTGTTCTCGTCGAGCGTCGCCAGCTGCGGCGCCAGCGTCTCCAGCTTCACCCCGATCGAATCGACCAGCCCGCGCACCGGCGAGGGCAGGGCCGGGCGCTGCGTCTCCAGCCAGCGCTCGGTCGAGCGCGGCAGCGCCTTGAGCGGGATCTCCGCCAGCTTCTCGACATTCACCGGCGTGCTCGCCGGCATTACGGCGAAGAGCATCGTCGCCGCGATCATCAGCACCGCCACCAGCATCGCGCCCATGATGCCCAGCGGCGCCACGATCAGTGCAAAGGCGATGGCGCCGACGAGGATCGCGCCGTCCGCCGCCGCGATCCGCCCGAGCCGGCGGACCACTTCGGCCTCGCGGTGTTGGCGGTTGCGGCTGGAGACGGCCAGGTCGGTGCGGCTGCGCACGCGGTCCAGCGTGCTCCCGATCCGGTTCAGTTCGCGATCGACATCGGTGGGCACGGCTTACATCGCCTCCAGCTTGAACGTCTCCGCCCCGCCCGAGACCTGGTTCTGCGAAGCCCCCTCGGCGCGGGCGATATAGCCCTTCGACTTCTCGACTTCGTTCGACAGCGTGTTGACCGTCACCTTCATGTTGTCGAGCGCCTTGAGCTTGAACGTGTCGATCGCGTCCATCGTGTCATAGATGTTCTGGAAGGCACGCTGCAGCGTCTCGACCGGGATGGTCGAGTTCGCCGCCTGTTCGTGAATCGCCGCCGACTGGCTCTTGAGCAGCGCGCCGGTCGAATCGATCAGCCCCGCGGTGGTGCTGTTCAGCGCGGTGATCTGGTCGAGCACCAGCTTCTGGTTGGTCAGCGCCTGCGCCACGGTCACCGCGGTACGCAGTGCCGAGACGGTGGTGGTGCTGGCGCGGTCGACGCCCTTCACCAGCTCGACATTGTTCTTCTTGACCAGGTCGAGCGCGAGATAGCCCTGCACCGTCACCGCCATCTGGGTGAGCAGGTCGGTGGTGCGCTGGCGGACATAGAAGAGCGCGGTCTCGCGCAGCGCCTTGGCCTTGGCGGGATCGGTGTGATCCAGCTCGTTGGCCTTGTCCTCGATCTTCGCGTCCATCGCCTTGGACAAGTAGATCATCTGCTCCAGCCGCCCCATCGACGCCCAGAGATTCTGCCGCTCGGTATCGATCGCGGCATTGTCCATCAGCAGCTCGTCCTTGCCGTTGGCCAGGCTCTTGAGGATGCCGTTGATGTGCGTCTGCGACGACTGGTACTTGCGGAAATATTGCTGCATCCCGCCGCCGAACAGCTTGGACAGGAAGCCCTGGCTGCCGCCGATCAGCTTGCCGTTCTGGCTGGGATCGAGCTCCTCCACCTTCTTGCGCAGCGCGAGCAGGTCGGCGCCGACGCCGTCATTGCCCATCGCCTTGACCGGCCGGTCGAGGAAGCGGTTGGACTGGCCCGCCGCGTCGCGGATCTCCTTCTGCCCCATCGCCGCGATCGCATCGACGCGCTTGCCGAACTCGGGGCTGTTGACGTCCTGCGCGACGAGATCCTCGATGAAGCTGTCGACGCGGGTCTCCAGCTCGGTCTTCTTGGTATCGTCCACCGGCACCAGCCCGGCTGCCTTTTCCGGCGCGACGACCTTCACCGGCTCGGGCGGGGTCAGCACCAGATCCTGTTCGGCCACCAAGGTCTCGCTTGCCATTCTCGCGTCTCCAAACTGTCCGGCCTAAGCATAGGGTCATCCGGACAACAGTCCAACTGTGTCGTTTATATAATACACCCACGGGCCAAGCCAAGGGGCGCTTATTTGCTCTCGGTCTTCACCCGGCTCGAGCGATAGATCTGCTCGCCGTCGCGCAGCGGGGTGAGGCTGCAGCCGTTCTGCGGCTCGGCCCCGCCGGCGCAGAAGCGCGTGCCCTCGGCCGCGCCGGTCGCCGATTCCGCCGTCTTGCCCTTCTCCGCGCTCAGCCGCACCGGCTCGCCCGATCCGGCGACCAGCACATGGCAGCTGCCGCTGCTCGAATCGCGGCAGGTCAGCAGCAGCGTGCCGGTGGTGAAATCGGCATCGAGCACCAGGCTCACGCTCTGCTTCTCGGTGGTCGTCGCGCCGGAGCAGCCCGCCAGCAGCGCCAGCCCGAGCAGCGCCATTCCCTTGTTCATTCCCTTACTCCCTTGCGTGCCACACCCGGCAGCGCCGCTTGTGATATAGCTATATACCACACTCTGTTCCCGTCACCCCGAAACAGCTGGGCTGGAACCACGGGGCTCAGCCCTGTTCCCGCCCGGCCCGCAGCGTCCGGCCCCACCAGGTCAGCTCGTCATAAAGGTGCTGGGTCCAGCGTGCATCCTTGTCGTCCGGCGCGAAGCGGCCGCCGGTCACCTTGCTCCACACGCTCATGATGTGCACCGACGCTTCCAGCGGCGCCATGCGCAGCTCGCGCGCCACCATCGTCGCCTGCTCGATCGATCGTGCCGCGCCATTGCCGCCATAGCCGACAAAGGCCACCGGCTTGCGGTGCCATTCGGCATAGACGAAATCGAGCGCGTTCTTGAGCACCGCCGGCAGCCCGTGATTATATTCGGGGCAGATCAGGATATAGCCGTCGGCGCTCGCGATCTTCTCCGCCCAGCGCTGCTGCAGCGGGTCCTGATAGTCCCCCGCCGCCGGCGGCTTGGCAAAGGCATAGAAGGGCAGGTTCCAGTCCTTGAGGTCGATCAGCTCGGGATCGAGCTCCGGCCGCGCCGCCGCGCCCTCGACCACCCATTGGCCCACCGGCTCGGCCATCCGCCCCTCGCGGATGCTCCCCAGGATGACGAGGATCTTGAGCGGCTCGGCCATGGTCTTCCCTTCATGCGGTTCGCGCTGTCCTACACCGCGCCTTTGTGGTTCAGAATGTCCGATGCGCGCACTTGCTCCAATCCCCCCATTTGGTGAACCCGGCTCCCCTTGCCGCCGGCAATGCGCCTGCCCATCTCCCCTGAGAGACACCCCGCAGGCATGCGTAGTGATTCAAGGGATTCAACATTTTCGGGGCGGCAGGCGTTGAAGGCCGCGGCGAATCACCGGGCTTCCCGCAACGCACAAATTGCTGTACGGGCCCGCCAACTTACTTCCAGGATAGCATCATGAACCTCCGCAACGTGGCGATCATCGCGCACGTCGACCACGGCAAGACCACGCTCGTCGACCAGCTCTTCCGTCAGTCCGGCACCTTCCGCGACAACCAGCGCGTCGAAGAGCGCGCGATGGATTCGAACGACCTCGAAAAGGAGCGCGGCATCACCATTCTGGCGAAGCCGACCTCGGTCGAGTGGGCGCCTCCGGGTGGCGGCGAGCCGGTTCGCATCAACATCGTCGATACGCCCGGCCACGCCGACTTCGGCGGCGAGGTGGAGCGCATCCTCTCGATGGTCGACGGCGTGATCCTGCTGGTCGATTCGTCGGAAGGCGCGATGCCGCAGACCAAGTTCGTCACCGGCAAGGCGCTCAAGCTCGGCCTGCGCCCGATCGTGGTCGTCAACAAGATCGACCGTTCGGACGCGCGCGTGCAGGAAGTGCTCGACGAAGTGTTCGACCTGTTTGTCACGCTCGAAGCCAATGACGACCAGCTCGACTTCCCGGTGCTCTACGCCTCGGGCCGCAACGGCTATGCCTCGGACGATGCCGATGCGCGCGAAGGCACGCTGCAGCCGCTGTTCGAGAAGATCGTCGAGCATGTGCCGCCGCCCGCGCTCGACCAGGATGCGCCGTTCAGCTTCCTCGTGACGCTGCTCGATCGCGACAACTTCCTCGGCCGTATCCTCACCGGCCGCGTGCAGTCGGGCACGGTCAAGCTCAACCAGCCGATCCATGCGCTCGACATGGACGGCAAGGTGATCGAGACCGGCCGCGCCTCGAAGATCATGACCTTCCAGGGCCTGGAGCGCGTGCCGACCGACGAAGCCAAGGCGGGCGACATCATCTCGCTGGCCGGCCTGACGGTCGCCACCGTGTCGAACACCATTGCCGACACCACGGTATCGACGCCGATCCAGGCGCAGCCGATCGATCCGCCGACGCTGTCGATGCGTTTCGCGGTGAACGATTCGCCGATGGCCGGCCGTGAAGGCTCGAAGGTCACCAGCCGCATGATCCGCGACCGTCTCGAGCGCGAAGCCGAGAGCAATGTCGCGATCAAGGTCACCGAGAGCGAGGACAAGGACTCGTTCGAAGTCGCCGGCCGCGGCGAACTCCAGCTCGGCGTGCTGATCGAGACGATGCGCCGCGAGGGCTTCGAGCTCGGCATCAGCCGTCCGCGCGTGCTGTTCGGCGAGGACGAGAACGGCAAGAAGACCGAGCCGTACGAAACCGTCGTGATCGACGTGGACGATGAATTCTCGGGCACGGTCGTCGACAAGATGAACCAGCGCAAGGCCGAGATGACCGACATGCGTCCCTCGGGCGGCGGCAAGACCCGCATCACCTTCTCGGCGCCGTCGCGCGGCCTGATCGGCTATCATGGCGAGTTCCTCTCGGACACCCGCGGTACCGGCATCATGAACCGCCTGTTCGAGAAGTACGGCCCCCACAAGGGCCAGATCGAAGGCCGCAAGAACGGCGTGCTGATCTCGAACGGCAATGGCGAAGCGCAGAGCTACGCCCTGGGCCCGCTCGAAGAGCGCGGCATCCTGTTCGTCGGCCATGGCGAGGCGCTGTACGAGGGCATGATCGTCGGCGAGAACGCCAAGACGGAAGACCTTGAGGTCAACCCGATGAAGGCGAAGCAGCTCACCAACTTCCGCGCTTCGGGCGGCAAGGACGACGCCGTCCGCCTCACCCCGCCGAAGAAGATGACGCTGGAGCAGGCTATCGCGTACATCGACGATGACGAGATGGTCGAGGTCACCCCGACCAAGATCCGCCTCCGCAAGCGCCACCTCGACCCGCACGAGCGCAAGCGCGCCAGCCGCGCGAAGAACGCGGCCTGAGGCTCGAAGACACGAAAGGCGCCGGAGGGAAACCCCGGCGCCTTTTGCTTTGGGGGAGCTTCCTCTCGGAAAGGCGGGGAGGGTGCGCGCGAATGCAAATGGGTCATTTGCGCGTTAACTTCGCTTGATTTCAGCGCTCCCTTTGCCATCCTCCAGGCGGGGCGGAGGGGGCGATGCCGAGCTGGTGGGGATCACTTAAGGCGATATTCGTTTCGGGCGGCGCGTTTCTTGGAGGCGGGGCCGTCGCGGTCGGTGCTGCCTATGACAAGATCAAGGATACGCCAGGCACGGATTGGTCTGACGCCTGTATCGCCGCCTTTACGCCCGGCTTCCCCCTGATCGGCAGCATCGCCGCGATCCTCGGTTTCGTGGCGACAGCGGCGCAACTGCTCGGGCCGAGGCCGGTCACGGCAAAGGAAGCCTTGGCGATCGTTACCGACGACGGAGACCGGACGCGAGCGCTGGCCGAGGAGACGCTTGCCAACACGGCGTTGCAGGGTGCGGAATCGGAGCAGCGCGACGCTGGGATGTCCGCACAGCTGGATGAAATCCTTGCGATCCTCAAGCAACAGGGCGGTGTCGGCGGGCAGCAGCTCGAGACCGCGGCGCGCACCGTCCAGCAACTCGCCGGATCGGAATCCGCCCGCGACCGCGAGATCGCGAACGAGGCGACCAGCGGCGACCCGGAAGGCGCCTACCGGGCGCTGGTTGCCGAAGCCGAAGCCGGCAAGCGCCGCAACGCCGAACGGTTCCGCCAGGCCGCGCGTCTCATCGCGCCATTCTCCCCCGGCAAGGCGCGTGACGCCTATCGATCCGCGGTCGAGCTCGATCCCGAGGATCTGTGGAGCTGGATTGAATTGGGCCGGCTGGAGGCGGTTTACTCTTCGCTCGCAGAGGCCCGAGCTTGTTTCTCCTCGGCACTTCAACGAGCTCCCGACGAGCGGAACCGGAGTGTGCTGCATAATGAGTTCGGCGACATTCTAATCGCAGAGGGGGAATTGCGCCTCGCTCGGGCTCAATTCGAGGCCGGCCTCGCCATCTCCGAACGACTGGCCGCGCAGGATCCGGAAAACCGCTTGTGGCAACATGACCTGACGGTGAGCTGCAACAAGCTCGGCAACGTCGAGGTGGCATCGGGCAATCTGGGGGCGGCGCGCGAACGTTACGAGGCAGGGCTTGCCATTTGTGACCGGCTTGCTGCGCAGGAGCCGGAGAATCGAGCGCTGCAGCGCGACCTAACGGTCAGCTACAATAAACTCGGTGACGTTGAAATGGCGTCGGGCAATTTGGGCGCAGCTCGTGAGCGTTTCGAGGCAGGGCTTGCCATTCGTGCACGGCTAGCTTCGCAAGAGCCGGGGAACGGCGAGTGGCAGCGCGACTTGTCCGTGAGCCACGACAGGCTGGGCAACGTCGAGATGGCGTCGGGCAATTTGGGCGCGGCACGTGAATGGTTTGAGACAGGTCTTGCCATTGCCGAGCGGCTAGCCGCGCAGGAGCCAGGAAACAGCGAGTGGCAGCGTGACCTAGCGGTGAGCTATGACAGGCTCGGCAACGTCGAGGCAGCATCGGGCAATTTGGGCGCGGCGCGCGAGTGGTTTGAGACGGGCCTCGCCATTTGCGAGCGGTTGGCCGCGCAGGAGCGAGAGAACGGCGTGTGGCAGCGTGACCTGTCGGTTAGCTACGACAGGCTCGGCAATCTAGAAGTCGCGTCGGGCAATTTGGACGTGGCACGTGAACGGTACGAAGCCGGCCTTGCTATTGCCGAGCGGCTGGCGGCGCAGGAACCGGGGAACAGTGAGTGGCAGCGCGACCTGGCGGTTAGCTACGACAGGCTCGGCAATGTCGAGGTGGTGTCAGGCAATATGGACACGGCGCGAGAATGGTTCGAGGCCGGCCTCGCCATTTGCGAGCGGCTGGCGGCGCAGGAACCGGGGAACGGCGTGTGGCAGCGCGATCTTTCGGTGGGCTATAATAAGCTCGGTGATGTCGAGGTAGCGTCAGGCGATCTGGATGTAGCGCGTGAACGATTCGAGGCGGGGCTTGCCATTCGCAAACGGCTTGCAGCGCAGGCGCCGGAGAACAGCGACTGGCAGCGTGATCTGGCTGTGAGCTATAATAAGCTCGGCGATGTCGAAGGGGCGTCCGGCAATCTGGGCGCGGCACGCAAACGATTTGAGTCGGGATTCGTGATTTCCGAACGGCTGGCGGCCCAGGAGCCAGAGAACAGCGAGTGGCAGCGCGACCTCTTCGTCAGCAACGCCAAGCTGGCGGCGCTTGCCGAAGCTGAGGGGGATGCCGAGGGGGCTCTTGTTCGGTTCGAAGTTGCCGAGAAGATGATGTTACGCTTGGCGGAGCGCTCGCCGGATCATCCCAGCTTCGCGCGCGATCTTGCGTTGGTTCGCAATGAAATCTCACGATTACGGACGACGGATAGGTGAGTCCGATTCTCCGGAGCGCTGGCGCCATTTGAGATATCGCGCTTCGCGATTTGCTTAGCCCCGAGATCGGGCGTGAGAATGGGAGAGGCAGAGTCCGCAAAGGCTGCTGACCACGCTCGCGCCGCCTTCGAGTGATTTCTCCACCCCAAGGGCTTCCCTACAGGCGGTTATCCATGGTTAGCTCCGTCTAGTCCCCGGTGGATGGGCGGAGTTTTTGATGCTGCTTGTGGTGCTGGTCCTGATTGCCGCGCAGGATGCGCCAGGCACCGTCAACCAGCCCAGGCAGGCGGCGGACGGCAAGCAGAGCTGGTCGATCCTCAACGATCCCTGCACCAGCGGCCCGCCGCGCAAGCAGAACGAGATCCTGGTCTGCGGCCAGGGCGCCGATTCGGTGCCGCGCCTGCCCTTGCCCGACGAGCGCGGGCCGCCCGACCGGCCGATGCCCAGCAACCCGGATGTCACCGGCATCGGGGCGCTCAACGCCTCGGTCGCGCCCTGCGCGACGCGGTCGGAAGGCTGCACCACCGGGATCAACATCTTCGGCATGGGCACCGCGCTGATCCGCGGCATCGGCAAGATCGTCGATCCGAACAGCTGCTGCGAGGAGCCCGGCGAGTCGACCAATCCGGTCAAGCTGGTCGGCGATGCGATCGGCGGGGTCGGGCGGGTGTTTCGGAAGAAGCCCGACAAGTCCGGCCGCGTCGCGATCGACCTGGACAACCTCCCGCCTCCAGAGCCCGCGGGGCTGCGCGATCTGGACATCCAGCTGCCCCTTCCTTGACCGTTGGCACCGGTGTCATCTAGCCTCGCGGCAAAGAGGATTCAGGAGGGATGGATGTCGAAATGGATGCTCGCCGGGCTCGGCCTGGTGCTTTCGGCCGGCACGGCCCAGGCCCAGACGGCCCCGCGGACGACCTCGCAAGTCGTGCCTGCCGAGCGCCCGCCGGCGGTGCCGATCAAGGCGTCGAAGATCATCCTGGTCGGCGATTCGACCACCCAGGTGCTGTCGGGCTGGGGCGGCAGCTTCTGCGCCTATCACGTCACCAGTTTTGCGGCGTGCGTGAACCTGGCGCGGGGCGGGCGGAGTACCTATAGTTATCGGGCGGAGGGCAGCTGGGATCTGGCGCTGGCCGAGATGAAGACGCCGGGCTTCGTGAAGACCTATGTGCTCATCCAGTTCGGTCACAACGACCAGCCGGGCAAGCCGGGCCGCTCGACCGATCTCGCCACCGAGTTCCCCGCGAACCTGCGGCGCTATGTGGCGGAAGCGCGGGCGGCTGGTGCAGAGCCTATATTGCTCACGCCACTTACGCGAAGGCAGTTCAAGGACGGAAAGCTGGACCGCGATCTCGAGCCCTGGTCGGAGTCGATCCGCAAGGTTGCTGCTGAGTTGAATGTTCCGCTGATCGATTTGAATAAGCGCAGCGCGGACGCTGTCGAAGCACTGGGCCCCTCCATGGCAAACCGCTTCGCCCAGGTGCCGCCGGTGCGGGAAGTCTCGGCAGCCGCGCTGACCGGGACAACGATCGCGAACCCCACCGCCGTTGCCGCCTCGCTGGCGGCGCCGCAGAACAACGCTGCGGTAGAGCCGCTTGGTGATGCCAAGCTGGCCTTCGATTACACGCATCTCGGGCCGGTCGGTGCCGACTTCTTCTCCAAGATGGTTGCGGACGAACTTGCGGTGGTGGTGCCGAAGATGCGCCCGCTGCTCGTGCCCTGAGGGTTTCGGGGGGGGGGGGGGGGGGGGGGGGGGGGGGGGGG
>NZ_JASATQ010000043.1:0-46650 GCF_038440415.1 Sphingomonas sp. OTU376
GCTCCCCCCCCCCCCCCAACCCCGACACCCCCGCGGGGGGGGGGCCCACGACTATTAGATCCCGCCCGAGAACGTATCGCACTGGCCGGGATCGCCGGTCTCCAGCCCCTTCTTGAGCCAGGCCATGCGCTGCGCCGAGGTGCCATGGGTGAAGCTTTCCGGCACCACCGTGCCCTGCATCTGGCGCTGGAGCGTGTCGTCGCCGATCGCGTTCGCCGCGGTCATGCCTTCCTCGATGTCGCCCGGCTCGATCCGGTCCTTGTTGCGCGCCGCCCAGACGCCGGCATAGCAATCCGCCTGCAGCTCCAGCCGCACCGACAGGGCATTGCCCTCGGCCTGGCTCGCCCGCGCCTGCAGCCGCGAGACCTTGTCCGAGGTGCCGAGCAGGTTCTGGATATGGTGGCCCATCTCGTGCGCGATCACATAGTCGCGGGCGAAGTCGCCCTTGGCGCCGAAGCGCTGCTCCAGTTCCTGGAAGAAGCTGGTGTCGAGATATACGCCGTCATCGGCCGGGCAGTAGAAGGGCCCGACCGCCGAGCTCGCCGCGCCGCAGCCCGACTGGACATTGCCCTGGTAGAACTTGATCGTCGCCGGGCGATATTGCGCGTTCGATTCCTTGAAGATCGTTGCCCAGGTATCGTCGGCCAGCTTCATCACCCGGCACGATTCGAGCCGCAGGTCGCCCTGGCACACCTGCCGCCCGCTCTGCCCCGCGGTCGGCGACTGGCCGGTCGAGCCGCCGCCGGTGCTGCCCAGCATCCCGCCTCCACCGCCGCTCATCGCGAAATAGGCGATGGCGATCAGGCCGATGATCGCGATGCTGCCACAGCCCATGCCGCGGCCGAGCAGCAGGGGCAGCAGCCCCAGCAATCCGAAACCGCCGCCGCCTCCGCCGCCTCCGCTCCCCAGGTCCTGGGCGTGGTCGGTTGGGTCGATATCGTCGAGCCGCATGGCGTTCCTCTTTATTTAGCCATCGCAACAATGCCCGAACCGGCGTTGCGTTGCACGTGCCAAGCCATACCAAAAGATGCACTTCCCTCGGCCCCGGCTTTCGGCCAAGGCAGGGCCATGGCAGACGCCGAGTCACGTCCCCGCCGCCAAGCCACCGGCCTTCCGCTGCCGGATACGGTCGCGCTGGTATTGCAGGGCGGCGGCGCCCTTGGCGCCTATCAGGCCGGCGTCATCGACGAGCTCCACACCGCCGGGATCGAAGTCGACTGGGTCGCCGGCATCTCGATCGGCGCGGTCAACGCGGCCCTTTTCGCCGGCAACCCGCCCGAGAAGCGCCTCGCCGCGATCCGCACCTTCTGGGAAGACGCCACCGCCGCGCTGCCCGATTTCTCGCTGCCGATGCACGATGCCGCGCGCGAGCTGAGCCATGAATGGGCCGCCGGCATGGTCATGCTCGGCGGCGTGCCCGGCTTCTTCCGCCCGCGCCTGCTGCCGCCCGCCTTCGCCGTCCCCGGCACGCCGGAGGCGCTGAGCTTCTACGATACCTCGCCCCTGCGCGAGACGCTCGACCGGCTGATCGACTGGGAGCTGCTCAACAACGGTCCCGTCCGCCTCTCGGTCGGCGCGGTCGATATCCAGAGCGGCAATTTCCGCTATTTCGACACGCATGACGAGAAGCTCGACGCGCGCCACATCATGGCATCGGGCGCGCTGCCGCCGGGCCTGCCCCCGATCGAGATCGACGGCTGCTGGTATTGGGACGGCGGCCTCGTCTCCAACACTCCGCTCACCCATGTCCTCGACCGGCAATATGCCGAGACGCTGATCTTCCAGGTCGATCTTTTCCCGTCGATCGACGAGCTGCCGCGCACGATGACCGACGTGATTGCGCGCGAGAAGGAGATCCGCTTCTCCAGCCGCACCCGCGCCGTATCGGACGAGCGGATGCGCCTGCGGCAGGAGCGCCAGATGGTCTGCCGCCTGCTCGACAAGCTGCCGCCCGAGCTGCAGGACGATCCCGACGTCCAGGCGGTCCGTGCCCGCGTCTCCGAATTTCCGGTCAGCCTCGTCCAGCTGATCTACCGCGCCAATGCCTGGGAAGGCGGCGCGCGCGACTTCGAATTCTCGGCGCGTTCGATGCACGAGCATTGGCAGGCCGGCCGCACCGACGTGGCCGAGACCATGGCCAACGCCCAGATCGTCGCCCGCAATATCCTGGACGGCCACACCGCCGCCTTCGACCTCACCCAGCGTTAGGAGTATTCGATGTTCCTCAAGGGCAAGTCCGCCATCATCACCGGTTCCACCTCGGGCATCGGCCTGGCCTATGCCAAGGCGCTCGCCGCCGAGGGCGCGAGCGTGGTGATCAACGGCTTCGGCGACGCCGCCGCGATCGAGACGGAGCGCGCCGCGCTCGAGGCGACCAGCGGCACGAAGGCGCTCTACGACGCGGCCGACATGACCAAGCCCGACCAGATCGCGGCGATGATCCAGCGCTGCCACGACGAGCTCGGCGGCCCGCACATCATCATCAACAATGCCGGCATCCAGCATGTCGCGCCGATCGACGAATTCCCGGTCGAGAAGTACGACGCGATCATCGCGATCAACCAGTCCTCGGCCTGGCACATGATGCGCGCCGCGGTGCCGTTCATGAAGGCGCAGAAATGGGGCCGGATCATCTCCACCGCCTCGGCGCACAGCCTCGTCGCCAGCCCCAACAAGTCTGCGTACGTGATGGCCAAGCACGCCATTGCCGGCCTCACCAAGACGATCGCGCTCGAAGTCGCCACCCACGGCGTCACCGTCAACTGCGTGTCGCCGGGCTATGTCTGGACGCCGCTGGTCGAGAACCAGATCCCCGACACGATGAAGGCGCGCGGCCTCACCCGCGAGCAGGTGATCAACGACGTGCTGCTCGATGCGCAGCCGACCAAGCAGTTCGTCACGTCGGAACAGGTCGCCGCGCTGGTGCTTTTCCTTTGCCGGGACGAGGCGGCACAGATTACCGGTGCCAATTACTCGATCGACGGCGGCTGGACCGCTGCCTAAGGCGGTTTGGCGCCTGGAGAAGGGAAGAGGCATGAAGGGGATCCCCGCCGCCGCGGCATTGCTCGCGATCGGCTTCACCACCGGGTGCAGCGTCTATCGCGACGCCACCGCCACGCGCCCGCCCGCCGGCTGGAGCTGGCGCAAGGTGATGACCACGGCGGATGCCGATCGCATCCGCCAGTGGCGCCGCGCCTGGGACGATGCGCTCGCCCCGGCCAAGGCAGCGAACCCCGCGGCGATCGCGGCGGATCCCCAGCTCTTCGATCCCGACGTGGCGCTCGGCACCGCGATGCCCCCGGCCGGCGACTATCGCTGCCGCACCGTCAAGCTCGGCTCGCAGCAGCCGCTCACCCCCTATTACGCCGCCTATCCCGCCGGCCAGTGCCGGATCACGGTGCAGGGCCCGGAAATCCATTTCGTCCGCCTCGACGGCCAGCAGCGCCCGGACGGGCTGCTCTACCCCAACACCGATGCCCGCTCGATGTTCATCGGCGTGATGGTGCTGGGCGACGAGACTGCGCCGCTGCGCTACGGCGTCGATCGCAAGCGCGACATGATCGGCTATGTCGAGCGCATCGGCGAGAAGCGCTGGCGGCTGGTGCTTCCCTATCCGGGCTTCGAGTCAAAGCTGGATGTGATCGAGCTGGTCCCGGCAGGCTAGGCAGCCCGCAACCCGAACTCCCGCACGATGAACGCATAGAGTTCGGGCGCCTTGGCCCGCACATTCTCCCGCCGGAAGGGCGGCCGCGCGGCATCACCGTGCAGCACCACGCTGGCGGTCATCGCGAAGAATTCGCACGCGTTGGTCAGCATATAGGCCCGTGCCGGCCAGCGCCCGCTCGCCACCGCCTCGCGGTAGAAGCGCTGCACGTCCGGATTCTGCTGGCCGCCCGGCATCTTGAGCAGCTGCCAGCGGTGGATCAGCTCGTGGAGCAGCACCGGATTCTCCACCGGCTGCACCACCCGGGCGAAGAACACCCCGCGCGGCCCGGCGCGCGTCTTGGTCCCCGCCTCGCGGTCCACCGTGATAACCTGCGCCGCGAAGAAATCACGCGCTTCGTCCGATACTCGCAGCGCCTTCACCAGCGCGATCTGCGCGGCAAGCGAAGCCGCGACCTCGGGCGTCTGCGCGCCGCCCTGCCAGTCGATCGCGAAGTCCTGGGCGGCCCAGGCAGGCCGCGCCAGCCCCAGCAGCAGCGCGCCACCGATCAGCTTCCTGCGCGAGAGGTTTGACAGGTTCCGGCACCCAAGCGACATTCGCGCCTCCATCAGGGGGAACCATATGCTCCGGTCGCTTCTTCTCGCAACTGCGATGACTTTCACCACGCCCGCTCTTGCCGATCCGGTGCACGACGCGACCCAGGCCGCGCTCCCCCAGCTCATGGAATTCTATCGCGACTTCCATTCCAATCCCGAACTCAGCCTCCACGAAGTGAAGACCGCCGCCAAGCTGGCGGAAGAAGCGCGCAAGGCCGGGTTCAAGGTCACCGAGAATGTCGGCGGCACCGGCGTGGTCGCGGTGCTCGAGAACGGCCCCGGCCCGGTCGTGCTGATCCGCGCCGACATGGACGGCCTGCCGGTCACCGAGCAGACCGGCCTCGCCTTCGCTTCCAAGGTGCGCACCACCAGCGATGAAGGCATCGAGACCGGGGTGATGCACGCGTGCGGGCATGACACGCATATGGCGAGCTGGATCGGCACGCTGCGCAACCTCGCCGCGATGAAGTCCAAATGGCACGGCACCGTCATCATGATCGCCCAGCCGGCCGAGGAGCGCGGCATGGGTGCCAAGGCGATGCTCGACGACGGGCTGTTCACCCGCTTCCCCAAGCCGCAATATGCCCTCGCCTTCCACGACAGCGCCGGCCAGCCCGCCGGCCAGATCGGCATCACCGCCGGCTATGCGCTGGCGAACGTGGACTCGGTCGACGTCATCGTGAAGGGCGTCGGCGGGCACGGTGCCTATCCGCAGACGACCAAGGACCCGATCGTCCTCGCCGCGCGCATCGTCACGTCGCTGCAGACCCTGGTCAGCCGCGAAGTCGATCCGCAGGAAGCCGCGGTGGTCACCGTCGGCATGATCAAGGGCGGCTCCACCCACAACATCATCAGCAGCGAAGTGACGATGCTGCTCACCGTGCGCAGCTTCAAGCCGGAGGTGCGCAAGCTGCTGCTCGACGGCATCGCCCGCATCGCGAAGGGCGAGGCGATCGCGGCGGGCGTGCCCGACGACCGCCTGCCCGAGGTGAAGGTCCGCGACAATTTCACGCCCGCCACTTTCAACACCCAGCCGATCACCAGCCGGATGCAGGCGCTGTGGACCGCGCGCTTCGGCAAAGACCGGGTAGTCGAGACCAAGGCGGTGATGGGCGGCGAGGATTTCAGCCGCTACTGGCTGGCCGACAATTCGATCCAGAGCCTGATCTTCTGGGTCGGCGGCGTGCCGGCGGACAAATGGGCCGCATCGGACAATGGCAAGAAGCCCCTGCCCTCGCTCCACAGCCCCTTCTGGGCGCCCGATGCCGAAGCCGTGGTCGGCACCGCGACCGAGGCGATGACGTCGGCGGCGCTGGATATCCTGAAGAAGTAGGCGACGGCTCGCGAGAACAACCTGCTCCCCGGCGAAAGCCGGGGGCCAGGAAGACAAGCGACGCGGCAGAGAAATCCTGCGCCCCGGCCTTGGCCGGGGAACGGGCTTCGGAACAGCGGTTCCGGATCGCGGGGCGCCGGCGAGTCTTCGCGGCCTCTTCCCACTATCATTGTCTAACCCGGAACCGGGATTGCGGCAAGCCGGGGTACCTGTTGCATGTAGCTGCCCTCGATTCGCAGACGAGGAGCAACGGCACATGATCTACTATCACGGCACCCGCGCGGACCTTCGCCCCGGCGACCTGATCGCCGCCGGATACGCCTCGAACTATGGCGCGCGCAAAGCCAATCCCTGGGTTTATTTCGCCGGCACGCTCGAAGCCGCGATCTGGGGCGCCGAGCTGGCGCAGGGCGAGGGGCGCGAGCGCATCTATATGGTCGAGCCGACCGGCGACTTCGTCGACGATCCCAACCTCACCGACAAGAAATTTCCGGGCAATCCCACGCTTTCCTACCGTTCGCACGAACCGCTGCGCGTCACCGGCGAGGTCGAGCAATGGCAGGGCCATTCGCCGGAGCAATTGCAGCACATGAAGGACGCGCTCGCGCGACTGAAGGCGCAGGGCATTGAAGCCATCGACTGACCGTCTTGATCCGGTCGCCGCGCGGCCCGAGATGACCGGCGCGGCGACCACGTTCCCGTCTCCCATGCGGAGGTTCAAGACCGGGACGGCCCGGCAGTCCTTTTCAGGAGGCTGCCGTGGTTTGGTTCATTCTCGTTATTGCCGGTCTGCTCGAAGTCGTCTGGGCCTTCTTCATGAAGCAGTCCGAAGGCTTCACGAAGCTCATCCCCTCGATCGTCACGCTCGTCACCATGGGCGCCAGCTTCGGCCTGCTATCGCTGTCGATGCGCGCCCTGCCGCTCGGCACCGCCTATACGGTGTGGACCGGCATCGGCGCGGTCGGCGCCTTTGCGGTGGGGATCGTGGTGCTCGGCGAGCAGGTCAGCCTGATGCGGCTCGGTGCCGCCGCGCTGATCGTCTCCGGCCTGGTGCTGATGAAGCTGTCCACCACGTCCTGAGCCGGGCTCAGCGGCACTCCACGGTCAGGTGCGCGAGCTCGTGCACCGGCGCCAGCCGCGCGCGGACGGTATCGGCATCCGCCCCCACCACGCTGACGATCGCCGCCCGCGCTTCGGGGCCCACGCGCCACACGTGCAGGTCGGTGATCCGCACCCCGCCCTCCGCAAGCAGTTCGCGCACTTCCCCGGCGACACGGTCGTCAGTCCGGTCGAGCAGCACGGCGGCGGTGTCGCGCATCAAGGTCCAGGACCAGCGCGCGATGACCACCGCGCCGACGATCCCCATCGCCGGATCCATCCACGCCCAGCCCAGATAGCGCCCGGCGAGCAGCGCCGCGATCGCCAGCACCGACGTCAGCGCATCGGCCAGTACATGGACGTACGCCGAGCGGAGGTTGTTGTCGTGGCCGTGATGGTGATGATGCCCATGATCGTGGTGGTGATGATCATGCCCGTGGTGCTGGTGATGCCCGCCCGAGAGCAGCAGCGCGCTGACCAGGTTCACCGCCAGCCCCAGCACCGCGACGATCGTCGCTTCGCCGAAGGCCACGGTGATCGGCTCGAACAGCCGCAGCACCGATTCCACGCCGATCCCCAGTGCGATCAGCCCCAGCACCATCGCCGAGGCGAAGCCGGCCAGGTCGCCGACCTTGCCCGTGCCGAAGCTGTAGGCGGCGCTGCGCGCATGTTTCTTCGCATAGCTGTAAGCAATTGCGGCCACCGCCAGCGCCCCGGCATGCGTCGCCATGTGGAAACCGTCGGCGAGCAGCGCCATCGATCCGGTCCAGTAGCCGGCGACGATCTCGCCAACCATCATCACCGCGGTCAGCGCCACCACCCACAACGTGCGCCGGGCATTCTCGTCATGCGCGGCGCCCAGGAACACATGCTCGTGCGCCAGCGCGTCGATCTCGGGAAGCGTAGCCATGGAAAATCCTATTTCGAATAGCGGCGGATCACCGCCAGCAGCTCTTCCGCGCCCTGCGCGCGCTCGGCATCGCTGAGCCCGGGTGCGGCGACATGCGCCTCGAGATGGTCGGCGATGATCTCGTCGAGCAGCCCGTTCACCGCGCCGCGCACCGCCGCCACGAGCTGCAACACCTCGGCGCAGCCGGCTTCGCCCTGCAGCGCCCGCTCGACGGCGCCGACCTGCCCGCCGATGCGCCGCACGCGCGCGAGCAACACGCTGTTGTCATGGGAAAGATGCGCCATACCTATACCCCCTATAGGTATATTGGCGGCAGGTAAAGCCCGCCGCGTTCAGCGCATCGCTTCCAGCAGCGGATAGAGGATCGCCTTCTCGCGCTCGATGCGTCTGCGCATCGAAGCGCGCATGGCCGTCGATGCCGCCCGATAGCCATCCCAGTCGGCGACGACGCGGTCGATCGTCCACCCGCCGACATGCCGGCTGCTGCTGGAGAGCATCTCGGCGCTGTTCTCGCGCAGCCGGTCGATCTCCGCCACCACCTCCGGCGCGTTGCCCTCGCGCAGCCGCGCGCTGGCCTCATCGACGAGCCGCCGGCGCCGGCTGCTCGCCCGGCTCAGCCGCCAGCGGATCGCGGCCAGCGCGCTCGCATCGGGCGCGGCCGCATGCGTCGCGTCCTCCAGTTCCTGGATTCCGGCGAGCAATGCCTCATGTGCCGCGCGAAGCTCCGCCAGCATGCCATCCCCTCAATTGACCTGCTCGATCAACGCATTGCGGTCAGCTGCGATCCGCTCAGGCGCGCACAGCGAGCATGAGCAGGCCGATCGCGGCACTCATCTGGACCAGGACGATCAGCACCAGGTAGAGCGAGAAAGGCTGCTTGCGCGTCTTGTGGCGGAACAGCCGACGCGCGGCGAAAGCGCCCGGCGATCCGCCGAGCAGCGCCAGGCCGAGCAGGTCACGTTCGGGAATACGCCGTCCGCCGGCGATCGCGCGCCTTTTGTCCTGCCAGAAGCGCAACAGGGTCCAGAGATTGATGGCGACGAGCCAGAGAAGCGCAGCGGCAAGCATCGCCCCGCCTTATCCGCTCGTCCGCATCTGGCGCCATGCATGAGATAAACTTATGCTCCGGCCTGCATGGTCCGCCCCCACCTCCCCCTCAATGCCCTGCGCGCCTTCGAAGCCTCGGCCCGCCACCTCAGCTTCACCCGCGCCGCGATCGAGCTCTGCGTCACCCAGGCGGCGATCAGCCACCAAGTGAAGGGGCTGGAGGAGCGGCTCGGCGCCCAGCTCTTCCGCCGCCTGCCGCGCGGCCTGGCGCTCACCGACGAAGGCCTCGCCCTGCTCCCCGCGCTCGGCGACAGCTTCGATCGCATCGCCGAGCTGGTCGAAGGCATCACCAGCGGCACGGCGGCCCAGCTCCTCTCGGTCGCCGCGGTCGGCACCTTCGCCACCGGCTGGCTGCTGCCGCGCCTGCCGGCCTTCCACGCCGCGCACCCGCGGATCGACCTGCGCCTGTTCACCAACAACAACCGCGTCGATCTCGCCGGCGAAGGGCTCGACTATGCGATCCGCTTCGGCGCCGGCGCCTGGCACGGCACGGAAGCGGTGCCGCTGATCGAGACCCCGCTCACCCCGCTGTGCACGCCGGCCCTGGCCGAGAAGCTCTCAACCCCCGCCGACCTGCTCGCCCTGCCGCTGCTCCGCTCCTACCGCGCCGATGAATGGCCGCGCTGGCTGGCCGAGGCCGGCACCGCGCCGGTCCCTTTGCGCGGCCCGGTGTTCGACAGCTCGCTGGCGATGGCCGAGGCGGCGGTACAGGGCATTGGCGTCGCGCTCGCCCCACCGGCGATGCTCGCCCGCCACCTCGAGGAAGGCCGCCTCGTTCGCCCCTTCGACCTCGAAGTCAGCACCGGCCGCTACTGGCTCACCTGGCTCCAGTCGCGCACGCCAAGCCCGGCAATGGCGGCGTTCCGGGAGTGGATAGCGGCACAGGCAGCCCCGTCTCGCTGAACAGCTGCGCGGCGATCGCCCGGTAATAGCCGCATATCTCGTCGAGCTCGGCGCCCGACATGCTCAGCCGCTCGCCGATCGCGACGCGGGGCAGCGCCACGCCGTCCCGCATCGGCCAGCCGACCGTCATGCTGATGTCGCCCCGCCGATCCCCCCGGCGCACCAGCCCCTCGCAGTGGAACAGGCAGTCGCGGCTGCGCGCCAACGCGATCAATCGGGCGTGGTCGCCATGCGGAGCACCGGTCATCGCGCGCAACGAGGCGAGCTTGCTGGCGGTGGCGCGCTCGCCCGCGGGCATTGCGATTCCGCGGGCGCCGGCCAGCGCATCGATCAGCAGACTCAGGAAACGATCGAGCTCGCGCAGCCCGTTGCCGAGCACCCGGGCACGATACCGTCCCTCGATCGCACGCGGCGGCCCCTCACGCGCCAGCCCCTGCGCCAGGAAATCGGCGCCGCGCTGCAGGGTGGCATGGGCCCGCGCCAGCTCGGCGCGGTCACGTCCGGTCAATCGCAGAGCTTCAGGTCATGGGCGCAGGTCTGGCCCCGGCTGTCGGTGCGCAGCGCATAGGTAACGCGCTGGCGCGATTCGAGCCGGTCCAGCCCTGAAGCGGCGAGTGCGCTGGCATGGACAAAGGCGTCGTCGCCGCCCCTGTCCGGCTGGATCACGCCGAAGCCACCGGCGGTGTGGTAGAAGAACACCGTGCCACTCAGCATGGAGCCGCCTTTCGCGCCGCGATCGCCTGCTCCACCGCGGCGAGCCCCTCGGCGCTGGCGACAGCCAGGTCGAGCGGCCGCCCGCCCAGCGCCGCGTCATGGCCGTTGAGGAACAGCGTCGCCTCCTCGCGGCCCAGCGCCTCGAACGCGATGCGCGCCGCGCGGCCCTGGCGCTCGGCAGACTGCGGATCAAGCCGCGCCGCAGTGAACTGCCTGCGGAACGGCCGGGTCTGCGGCCGTTCTTCGGGCGTCGACGCCGGTACGCTCGCCTCGCTCATAGGCTCGCCACCATGGGCAGCGGCGCATCCAGCGCGTCACGCAGTTCGGCGATCCGACGCGCATAGCCCCGCACCAGTCCCTGATGCGCGCAGCGTGCTTCCGATGACGCGGCGTCGCGGGCGCGTACCAGCGAAACCTGATGGCGATATAAGAGATAATTGAGATCCATGATGTGCCTCCGCATTTCGTAAGCGGGAGCGCACAAGTCTCTCAGCCGCGGGCGCCTACATGTCGGAACTGCTCGCGATGCCCGAGCTTTAGCACGGCGACGAGACCGGCGATAGCGCGATGGCACCGGCCGTGCGAGATTGCCCGGGCCCGATCCTCTCCCCGGGGCAAGCTCACCCCATCGCCACGGCGTCCACCGCATCCTCGCGCTTCTCGGGCCGGATATAGATCGAACTCAATTTAGGCTCCTGCGCCTTCAGCCGGTGCTCGATCCGCTCGATCAACGTCTCCGCCTCGCCCATCGGCAGCGTGTCGGCAAAGTCGGCGCTGATCGCCACGAAGATGCGGTCGGGCGCGGTGTGGATCGTGCGCACATGGTTCACATGGGTGATGCACGGCTCAGCCTCGAGCAGCGCCCGGATCCGCGCGACCATGTCCAGGTTCGCGCGCTCGCCGATCAGCAGCCCCTTGGATTCGCGTGCGAGCAGGCCCGCAACCGCCGCCAGGATCACGCCGATCACGATCGACGCCCAGCCGTCGATCCGCGGATCGCCCCAGTGATGGCTCGCCCATATGCCGATGCCGGCGACGATCAGCCCGGCGAGCGCCGCCGTATCCTCGAACAGCACGATGAAGCCCGAGGGATCCTTCGATTCCTTGATCGCCTTCCACCAGCCGCAATCGCCCTTGCTGGCGGCGAATTCGCGCATCGCGATCCACCAGCTGGTGCCTTCGAGCGCGAAGGCGATGACGAGTACGACGTAGTTGGGCAGCGGGTCGCGCAGGGGTTCGGGCGACCGGATGTGCAGCCAGCCCTCATAGATGGAGACGCCGGCGCCCAGCCCGAAGATCAGGATCGCGACGACGAACGCCCAGAAATAGAGTTCGCGGCCATAGCCGAAGGGATGATCGCGATCAGGCGGGCGCTTTGCCCGATATTGCCCGTAGAGCAGCAGGCCCTGATTGCCCGTATCGACCAGGCTGTGCACCCCCTCGGTAAGCATCGAGGAGGAACCGGTAATCGCGGCCGCCACGAACTTGGCGACCGCGATTCCGAGATTGGCGGCCAGCGCCGCGTAGATGACGATGTTGGCGCGCCATCCCGACGCGGGCGAGGCCGCCATTGCCTGGGCTTAGCCGAGGCCGATCTTCGACAGGATATTGCCGATCACGCCCTTGTCTTCGCCGGCCTTGGCCAGCTTGGCCTCGGCCTTCGGATCATAGCCCGAGCTTTCGGGCAGATCGCTATGGCTGTGACTGTGCACCGGCTGGGTGGATGCCGGCGGGTCCGACGCATCCATCGACTCGTCGAGCCCGCGGTCGAGCCGCGCTTCCTTGCTCTCCGGGTTGCGGTAGAGCCGCTCGGCAATCGATTCGTCGGTGCCTGCGTCCGCGGACTGGGCCGTCGTACGCACGGTTTCTTCGTCTGGGCCCGGTGCCACCGACATGCGGTCCAGCGCCGGGTCGATCGGGTTCGCATTCATGACTTCACTCTCCTGAGCGTTGCCAAGTTGTAACGAACGCAATTCGATTCGCGTTCCCGTGCCGGAAACCACGCGGGCGCAAAAGAAAACGGCCCGGCGAGTTTCCCCGCCGGGCCGCAATTTCTTTTACCTGCAGGGAACTTAGTTCCGCTGGCTGCCGAACAGGCGGAGCAGGAACAGGAACATGTTGATGAAGTCGAGGTAGAGCGTCAGCGCGCCCATCACCACGGCCTTGCCCATCATGTCCGTGCCGGCCACATAGCTGTACATGCTCTTGATCTTCTGCGTGTCATAGGCGGTCAGGCCGGCGAACAGCAGCACGCCGATCGCGTTGATCGCAAAGGCCAGCGGGCCCGACTGCAGGAACAGGTTGATCAGCGAAGCGACGATCAGGCCGACCACGCCCATGATCAGGAACGTGCCGAAGCCCGACAGGTCCTTCTTGGTGGTGTAGCCCCACAGGCTCAGGCCCGCGAAGCCGGCCGCCGTGGCGAAGAACACCTGGGCGATCGAGGTGTCGGTATAGACGAGGAAGATCGTCGACAGCGACAGGCCCATCACCGTGGCATAGACCCAGTACAGGGCTTGCATCGCCGGGGTGGACAGGCGCATCTGGCCGAAGCTCATCAGCAGCACGATGCCCAGCGGCGCCAGCATCACCACCCAGCCGAGCAGCGTCGGCGCATAGCCGACCCCGCGCGAGGTCTGCTGCAGCGCGAACAGCACGTCGATCGCGCCGCTCTTGGCGAACAGCAGCGCGACGATGCCCGTCAGCAGCACGCCCGACGCCATGTAGTTGTAGACGGACAGCATATACGACCTGAGCCCCGCGTCGCGCGCTTCCACGCCCGCGCCGGCGGTCCCATAGGTACCCGTCCGGGGATCCGACCAATCAGCCATTGCAAAACTCCTTTGTCCGGCACCTGCCGGTCATGGTGTAATATCGCGCTCATACGGGGTGTTTTCAAGCAAAACCGGGGCTATCAGCCCTGAGTATGATCCGCCTGTTCGTCGGCCTGCGTCCTCCCACCCCGATCCGCGCCAAGCTGCTCGGCCTGATGGGCGGCATCCCCGGTGCCCGCTGGCAGGATGACGACCAGCTCCACATCACGCTGCGCTTCATCGGCGATGTCGACGAGCGCGCCGCCGAGGATGCGGCGACTGCTCTGTCAGGCGTCTACTGGCCGCCGATCGAACTGTCCCTGGAAGGCGTCGGCGCGTTCGACAAGCGCGGCCGGGTGAACGCGGTCTGGGCCGGCGTGCGCCCAAAGGAGCAGCTCGCCGCGCTCCACCGCAAGGTCGATCAGGCGCTGGTCCGCGCCGGCCAGCCGCCGGAAGGCCGCGCCTATCTGCCGCATATCACCCTGGCGCGGATGAACAGCCCCACGGAGGTCGTCGAACGCTTCGTCGAAGCGCATGCCGGCCTCGCCAGCACCCCCTTCACGCTCGACCATTTCTTCCTGTTCGAAAGCAGTCTCGGCCACGAAGGCGCGCGCTACGACGCGGTGGCGCGCTATCCGCTGAACGGCTGAAGCCCCTGACCCGTCACCCCAAACGACCCCGTCATCCCGGCCTTGAGCCGGGGTCCCGCTTCTTCTTCGGCGGGGCAAGACAGCGGGATCCCGGCTCAAGCCCGGGATGACAAAAAAGGGAGGTCAGGGCAGCGACCAGCCGCTACCCCCGCTTCCCCTCGATCACCGCGCGCACCTTCCGCGCCAGCTGCTCGCGCGTGTACGGCTTGGACAGCAGCTCCACGCCCGCATCGAGCCGGCCGTCATGAACGATCGCATTCTCGGTATAGCCCGAGGTGAACAGCACCGCGAGTTCGGGCAGCCGCGCCCGCGCCAGCCGTGCCAGCTCGGGGCTCTTCAGCGCGCCGGGCATCACCACATCGGTGAACAGCAGGTCGATCGCCACTCCGCTCTCGATCACGCTCAGGGCACTCTGCGCGTCATTGGCGCGCAGCACGGTATAGCCCAGCTCGGTCAGCAGCTCGACCACCGTCGCCTGCACATCGGGATCGTCCTCGGCGACCAGGATCGTCTCGCTGCCACCGCGCATCGCCACCGTCTCGTGCGAGGCGACAAGCACTTCCTCGCGCTTGCGCACGCGCGGGAGGTACAGCTTCACCGTCGTGCCGTGGCCGACTTCCGAATAGAGCTTCACATGCCCGCCGGACTGCTTGACGAAGCCATAGACCATCGACAGCCCCAAGCCCGATCCCTGCCCCTCCGGCTTGGTCGAGAAGAACGGCTCGAACACCTGCTCGATCACTTCGGGCGGGATGCCGCTGCCGGTGTCGGTCACCGCCAGCATCACATATTGCCCGGCGGGCACGTCCTCGAGCCGCCGCGTATAGTCATCGTCCAGCGAGGCATTGGCCGCCTCGATCGTCAGCTTGCCCGTGCCCTGCATCGCGTCGCGCGCGTTGATCGCGAGGTTGAGGATCGCATTCTCGAGCTGGGTCGGGTCGGCCTGGCAGTTCCAAAGCCCGCCCGAGGTAATGACCTCGATCGCGATCGCCTCGCCCAGCGCACGGCGGAGCATGTCCTCCATCCCACCCAGGAACTTGCCGACGTTGAGTACCCGCGGCTCGAGCGGCTGGCGCCGGCCAAAGGCGAGCAGCTGGCTGGCGAGCTTCGATCCGCGCTGCACGCCGGCCAGCGCGTTGGCGACCCGCCGCTCGGCCTTGTCATTGCCCTGCACGTCACGCGCGAGCAGCTGGAGGTTGCCCGAGATCACCTGGAGCAGATTGTTGAAGTCGTGCGCCACGCCGCCAGTCAGCTTGCCGATCGTCTCCATCTTCTGCGCCTGCTGGAGCGCCGCGAACACCGCCTCGCGCTCGAGCACCGCTTCGGCGACGCGGATCTCCAGCCCCTCGTTGAGCACGCGCAGCTCTTCCTCGGCCTGGGCGCGGCGATGCAGCTCGCGCTCCACCGCCTCGAACAGCCGGGCATTGTCCATCGCCAGCGCGGCCTGCCCCGCCAGGCTGACCAGGCTGGCCTCGGCCGCCGCGCTGAACCGCCCCGGCTCGGGATGACCGTAGAGCAGCCCGCCGATCACGTCGCCCGAAGGCGTACGCACCGGAACCGCCAGGTACGAGCGCACGGGCAGATGCCCTTCCGGCATGCCGTGGAACGGCGCGTTGTCGCCGTAGCGTGGATCGAGCGTGACATCGTCCACCCGGATGATGCCGGTGCCGGCGAAGGTCGGCTCGAACAATTTGGTGATCCGCGGCATCGGGAATTTCTCGAAGGCGGATCGCGGCGCCCCGGCCAGCGCGTAGAGCATGTACGCCTCGGCCTGGTCGTCATCGACATGGTTGTAGAAGAAGGCACCGAACTTCGCCCCGATCAGCGCGACGCCCGCATCGACCGCGGTCTGCGCCACCCGCGCGCTGTCGCGCTCGCCGGTGATCGCGACACCCGCCTGGTTGACCACCTCAAGCGTCCGCGTCTTCTCCTCCAGCGCCCCGCGCGCCTCATGCTCGCGCTCCGCCGTCTCGTAATGCTCGGTGCGGTCGGCGCTGGTCCCGAAGATGCCGAGCACCGCGCCATCCACCCCGCGGATCGGCGTCATCGCCAGATCGACCCGGATATCGACCTTCTCGCCATTGCCGCGCACCGCCTGCACGTGCAGCCCGGGACGGACCACCGCCTCGCCGCCCAGCGCCCGCTCGAAATGCTGCCCCACCTTGTCCCAGACCTGCGGCCAGCTCTTGTTGTAGGAGCGCCCGAAGATCCGGGCATTCTCGTCGCGATAGGCCTCGAGGATCCGGTCGTTGTAGAAGAACAGATAGTCCGCCCCCCAGGTGACGAAGGCGCGCTGGGGAGATGCCAGCATCAGGTCGAGCGCGACCTTGAGCTCGCCCGGCCATTCCGCGACCGGCCCGAGCTCGGGGACGGCGAAGTCGGGCGCACGCAGTCTTTCCCCTGTTTCCCCGCCGTGGCTTGGCCAGGCGGTGTCGGCTTCGGCCATCCATGCTCCCCATGGGCCCCCGCCCTGGGCAGGGTTATACAGGCTTGTTTCCCGGGGAAAAGACGGGCGCGAAATCATCACAAGCGACAGCTGGCGCCCGCGCCGCAATCGCGCTCTACTCCGCGCGCAACAAGCGAGGCCCGGACATGGCGACACTGGCGCAAGGCATATCGACGCAGGATCCGCCGGGCACCGGCACCCAGGCCCTGCGCGGCGCATCGATCCTGCTGGTCGCGGCAAGCTGGCTGAGCGCTGCCCTGTTCGGCGCCTATATCCTCGCCTTCTATGGCGGCACCCTGGCGGGCGGCGCGCCCGATCGCTGGAACGAGAGCCTGCCCCGGCTGCACGAGGGCGCCACGCCGTTCGCCACGATCGCGATCGGCGCGCATTTCGTCACCGGCGGTATCCTGCTGCTGCTCGGCCCGGTCCAGCTGATCGCCGCGATCCGCGCCCGCATCCCCGCGCTCCACCGCTGGCTGGGCCGGCTCTACGTCACCGCCGCGGCGATCGCCGGGCTGGGCGGGCTCGGCTTCATCCTGGCCAAGGGCACGGTCGGCGGCCCCGCGATGGACCTGGGCTTCGGCCTCTACGGCGCGCTGATGGTGCTGTGCGCCGGCCTCGCCTTCACCAACGCCCGCGCCCGCGATTTCGAATCCCACCGCGCCTGGGCCATCCGCCTGTTCGCGCTGGCGATCGGCTCCTGGCTATACCGGATGGAATATGGCTTCTGGTTCCTGTGCTTCGGCAAGCTCGGCCACACCGCCGATTTCCGCGGCGGCTTCGACATGGTGATGGACTTCGCCTTCTACCTGCCCAACCTCGCCGTCGCCGAAGCCTTCATCCGCGCCCGCCGTGCCGATGCCGCCCCGGCGCTCCGCATCGGCGCCGTCGCAGCGCTGCTGGCGGCCAGCGCCTTCATCCTGCTCGCCACCTGGCAGTTCGCCACGAAGATGTGGCTGCCCGGCATGGCGACGGGCTTCGAAGCGTTCGGCGGAGCCTAGAAGGGCCGCATCCGCACATAGGCCCGCCCGGTCGCGGTCGCGCCGCTCGGCATTTGCGCGGTATAGCTGAACCAGGTCAGCCCGGTGAAACCGCCCACCCGCGCAATGGTCATGCTGCCGTCCGCATTGACGGTGACGGAGAGCACCGCCGGGTCTTTCGGGGCAACCGCCGTCACCCGGGCGACCGGCTGCCCATCGACGATGTTCATTCCGAGATACCCTTCGGAATCATTGCAGGTCGGAAGCGCCAGGTGGCTGTTGCACCCCGTGAGGACCGCGCGATAGTCCATCGCCGCGATCGGGTGGTTGCTGAGCTCGCGATAGTCCGTCGTCGTGAAGAATGCCGTGCCGACGGGTGCCGGCGCGTCCATGAAGGTGGCGGCCGTGGCCCGGATCGCGGCTTCGTCGGGCACGACCAGCCCCGGAGCCGAGAAGCCCGGCGCCTGGATGTCCGCCAGCACCCCGAACTGGAAGGCGTGCATCCACGCCCGCGCTTCGGCGGGATTGCCGAGCAAGGCGGGGATCGCCCGGAAATAGGCCGAGATATAATCCGCCATCCGGCCGAGCCGCTCGTCGCCCGAGACCTTATAGGCAGTCTTGCGCAGCGCCGCGAGGATCACCGCCCGGTCAGTAAGCCGCAGCCCCACGCCCTCGCGAACCAGCTCGGCCAGATAGCGCGACGAGAGGTCGATGGGCCCCGCGGTATCGGGGCGGTCGCCATTGGTCGCCTTGCCCAATATGCCCATCACGAACAGCTGCAGGTTGACCGACGTCATCCGCGCCGCGTCCCGCGCCACCGCCGCATCACTGTTCGCCAGGTTCTGCGCCGGGTTGAACGTCAGCGGATTCAGCGTCGCGCGGATCGCGTCGGTCCCGCTGGCGAGCCCGAGCGCGCTGCGGACCGCAGCCTCATTGCCATGCGCGAACACCAGCGCGCTATAGGGCGAGATCACCGTGGCGCCCGCGGGAGCATTCATGATGGTGAGCGGAAGCCCGGTAACGCTGTCGCGACCCCAGGCCTGCATGGCCATGCTCGCGGTCGCGGGCACCGTTCCGGATGTCCAGCGGGGATCGACTCCCGAATCCCGGCCGAACTCGCCTCCGGCAGTCGTTGCGGTCGAGGAATCGCCCGCGTCGAACGGATTGCCGCTCCCATTGGTGTCGAAGGTCACGGTTGCGTAAAGCGTGCCGATGCCGACCGCGCTGAACATCGTGGCGGCGGGCGTCGGGGTCGCCGTCGGGCTGGGGGTCGGCGTGGGGGTTGCCGCAGTCGGCGCGCCGACACTGCCGCCGCCGCCGGATCCGCCGCCGCTGCACCCAGCCAGACAAGCAGCCGCCAGCAAGGCGCCCGTACGCAACCCGGTCCCGAAATGCATGTGATGTTCCCCCTTGGGCGGAACACTACCTTCCCCCGATCGCGCGGATCAAGCGCGATCGTAACCAGGACGGCGCATATCTTCTTCGTTTATTGAAGAAAACCTGCCTACCCCGAACCGGGTCGGCGCAACGACCAGAACCGGCAGCCGCATCGTGTTGATCGTTGGCCGGACCGCCGGCGAGATCACAGCCCCCTGATCTCAGCACCGCAGCGACATCGCCCTTTACTTCCCCCATCCGAGGCAGGTGCTTATCCCCAAGGTCGCGAAGGGTATCTGCGCGGCACGCGGCAGAACGTGGCACGCGCCCGCCCAGTCGCCCCCTCGCGCCCTGTCGCGTGGCTTCCCAATGTCACGGTAGCCCGCCAGACTTGCTGCAAAGACAGGAGCATCCGCAATGCAACAGCGCCTCACCATTCTCGCTGCCCTGCTTCTCGCTGCAGCGCCGGCGGCAGCGCAGGATTTCCCTGCCATCGGCGGTCAATATATCGACTTCGGCGCGTCCATGGCCTCGGTCGGACAGATGAACAATGTGCTGGGCGCGACGGTACGGAGCCGCGGCGGCGAACGCCACGCTACGGTCAGGCCGCCAGCCCCAAAAGCTGCCTCCGGCACGCGCTACCAGCCGTCCCCCGCGATCTCGGTGCGCGTGCGCGCCCGGTTCGCCGATTTCGTTGCCAGGGCCGATCCGGCCAATGCCGCGCGCCTGCGCCAGGTGATCCAGCAGAACGATCTGCTCGGCCTGTGGGAACGGCATGTCGCGACGGATGGCCTGCGCCGCGGCGACGTGGCCGATGCGATGACTGCCTATTGGGTCCAGAATTGGCAGATCGCCAACAAGGTCCCCTTCACCAGCCGCGCGCAGGTGCAGGCGGTGCGCAGCCAGATCGCCGGCGCGCTCGGCACCAGTCCCGGTTTCGTGCGAATGGACGATGCCGCCCGACAGGAGCTGGCCGAGACCTATATGCTCAATTTCATCGCGCAGGGCAGCGCCTTTTCCGACGCGATGGGCCGCAAGGACGCGGCGCACGCCGCGCGCCTGTCCGACGCCGCAGCGGCCCGCTTCCAGACCGACATCAAGCTCGACCTGCGCCGCCTGCGCCTGACGCCGACGGGCTTCGCGGACTGAAGCCTAGCGCCCGCCCAGCCGGGTCACCAGCACATCCGCCGCGGCGCTTACATCGTCCCAGGTCACGTCGAAATCGCTGTCCTCGCCATAATAGGGGTCGGCCACCGAACTGCCCTCGCGCCCCCGCACCAGGTCCATCAGCAGCCCCAGCTCGGCAGTCGCATCCGCCGGCAGGATCGCCTGCAGGTCGCGCAGATTCTGCCGGTCGAGCGCGAAGACATGGTCGAAACGCCGGAAATCCTCGGGCCGCACCTGCCGGGCACGCTGCCCGGAGATATCGGTGCCGTGCCGGGTCGCCGCCGCCTGGGCGCGGCGATCCGGCGGCTCGCCGGCGTGCCAGCCACCGGTGCCGGCCGAATCCACCGTCACTTCCAGCCCGGCACGCGCCGCCGCCGCCCGCAGCGCGCCTTCGGCGAGCGGCGAGCGACAGATATTGCCCAGGCATACAAACAGAACCGACGTCACTTTGCCCTCTGCACGCGTCACATCGCGTGGAAAACGCCGCAGGCGATGCGGCCGCCCGAATTGCCCGAAGGATCGCTCTTGTAGTCATCGGCATTGGCATGGACGACCAACGCCGCGCCATCCTGGTCCATCAGCCCTTCATAGGTGCCGCCCGGCAGCACGAAGATCGTGCGGTCGCGGCCATCCTCGCCCACCGAAAGATTGGGCATGTCGCCGGCATGCGGGCCGGCCGGATTGTCCTTGCCGTGCTGGTGCGCGGTCGGGTTCCAATGGCCGCCGGCGCTGGCGAAGTCCGGCCCCTCGCACTTGCCGACGGTGTGGACATGGGTGCCGTGCACGCCCTTGGTCATGCCGTGCACTTCCACCATCACGCGGATCGTGCCGTCCACTTCCTCGGCGATCGCCTTGCCGACATCGGTGCCGTCGGCCATCTTCAGGTCGGCCTGGGCGCGGAAATGGCCGGCCATGTAGCGCGCATTCTTCTCGGGCTTCGCGCAACCCGCCACCGCCAACATACTCGCAACAACCAGCAAACCGCGCATTGCCCGCACTCCGGATAAATGTTCCCGTCACGTAATGGCTGTCGGGGCCGGCAGTTCCAAGGGGTCAGCGCAAACATTCTCCATCCGTCCTGCCGGAGACGCTGCCCACCCCAAGGATGATCTTGGCCCGCCGTTCGAAAGTAAGCGCCTGCCAGCGCCCGGAATTGCCGATCGCAGTGCGGCTGCGCAGGAAGGTCAGGTGCAGCATCTCATATTGCTCCGGGTCGATCCGGCCGGTGTCGAGCATGCAGCCCCAACGATCGAGATTCCACGCCCAGTCGCGCTGCACCCCGTCCTGGTCGATGCTGCGGGCCAGCGCGCCATACCAGGCGAAGATCGCCGCCAGCCGGTCGCGCCGGTCGGCCTCGGGCATCGCCGCCAGCTTGCGCCGCAGCCGGGCCAGGTCCTCGTCGAGCGGGAAACCGCCCTGCTGCACCTTGGTATCGACGGCCCATCGCACCTTGCGCAGCGTGATCGTCTGGCCCGGGAACACGCGCAGCAGGTCCTGTCGCACCGCTTCCAGCAGCACCAGATAGGCGTCGAGCTGCACCTGCAGCATCGCGTCGCTCTCGAACAGCGCGTTGAACTCGTCCCGAATGACGGGGTTGAGCTTCCCGTCGGCGCCGTGCGCCGCCAATATCTTCTCCCGGCATTTCGCCTTCACCGGCACCGCCAGGCAGTCGCGCGAGAAGATCGTCTTGCCATAGACCGGTAGCAGCGCCTTGCGCTGGCGGCGGAATTGGCCGCGCTGGCCCTTCTTCCAGCGCTTCAGCAGCGGCTGCAGGCTGCCCGTGCCGAAATTCCACTGCGACATGCCGACCGAGACGAGCTGGCTGTCGAAATTGCCCGCCGGCTCGGCCCAGCAGCCGGAGGTCTCGGGGATCGAGGTCTCGTGCATCTGCGCGAAGATCGCCGCACGATCGAGCCCGATCGCGCTCAGCCGGGCAGCGCTTCCCGGATCGATGACGAGCACCGGCACGTCCCCCACCGGCCGGCAGGGCGCACGCGGTGGAGCGGGTGGGGCCGGGGCGGCGGTCGTCACGGGCGGGCCAGCCTGTTGCTGTGCCGCCACGGGCAAGGCGGCCAGCATTGCCATCGCTGCCGCCAGACTCGCCAGAACCCGCATCGCCTTCCCCCTGCCCGGACCGGTCTCCAGCCTAGCCGATTGCGCGGCCATGTCCGCTACGGATCGCTTGCGTCCCTATGCCGCCAGCCTAAGGGTGCGCAGGCAGAACATGGTTACCCGTTCCGGCGATTGGAGACGAATTCCCCAACGGAAACCGACATTTCCTTCTACTCAAAATGGCGAAATAGGGAATCCCCGGGGTAGCTGTCCGCGCCGCTAGCGGCGAAGATCGCGCGCAGAGCATGTCGATCCGCCTGCCTCATGATCCCCCGCCGATCCGGCTCATGACTCGCTTGCTTGCCGAGCTGCAGACGACAGTGCTGGCCCGGGCGATCCGGCTGTTCGACGGCGATCTCGATCGGGTTACGATCTTCTCGGTCATCACGCGCGACACCTATTCCTTCGATGCCGGAGAGGGGCTGGCGCAGAGCGTCTCGGCCCATTCGCTCGCCATGTCGCTGTCGCGGCCGTACGAGACGGTGCGTCGCCACGTCCACGCGCTGGTCGATGCCGGCTGGTGCGAGCGTGGCCCCGATGGGGTGCGTGCCAGCCATGCCGAGCTCCGCTCGCCCGAGATCGCGGCGCTGCTCGTCCTGATCCACGATGCCGCCGTGCGCTTCGTCGCCGATATGGCGCGGGCCGGGGTGCAGATGCCCGCGGTCGGCATGGCCCGGTCCTATCATCACGCCGCCGGGGTCCAGGCGGCGATCGACCTGATGCTCGCGGTGGTCGATACCAACCGGCGCACCCATGCCGACTGGCTCGAGCTGGTGCTGTTCTCGACGATCTATGCCGCCAATTCGCGGCTGCTCAACGCCGATCGCGAGCTGGCCTGGCATTATGCCGATGGCCGCAAGGAGCCGCCTTTGTCGCTGCGCGTGCCGGTGCGGACCAGCGCCGTCGCCCGCGCGCTCGGCCTGCCCGAGGCGACGGTGCGCCGCCGACTCGCCCGCCTGCTCGCGGATGGCCGGGTCGAGCGGCACGGCAAGAAGCTGCTCGTCTCCGAGGCCTGGCTCAACCGTCCCGAGTCGGTGGCGACCAGCATCCAGAGCTTCTCCACCGTCCGCCTCCTGCTTGCGCGCCTGGGTGTAAACGGTTTCCCGCTGGAGGATCCGGCGCGGGCCTATATCGCGGGCCGGCCGGCACCCGTCGCATTCGACTAGACTTCCGCCAAAATGGGCAACGTCCCGCTTGAGGACGGTGTCCCGCACGCCAATAGCGCCCCGAAATCAATGGACTCGGGCGACTCACCCTCGCCCCATGTCGCATGGCCCTCGTCCCAATGCGGGGGTCAGGCAGGTCCGCCGGCTCCCTCCGGCGGTACCCATCGGTGGGCGCGGGCTCTCCCGCCCGCGCCCTAATGGTCCAGCCCTCGCCGATGTTTACTTGCGCGTACCAGTCATGAACTTGTAACGCCCACGCCAGCCTTTTCCCGGAGCCGCCACCATTCGCCAGATTGCCGCCCTGCCCTATCGCACCGAGGGGACCGCGATCGACGCACCCGTGCGGGTGATGCTGGTGACCTCGCGCGAGACCGGCCGCTGGGTGATTCCCAAGGGCAACCCGCCCGCCGGCGTCGCCCTCCACAGCGCCGCCGCGCTCGAGGCGAAGGAGGAGGCGGGCGTGCTCGGCCTCGTCTGCCCGACCACGCTCGGCACCTATCGCTACCGCAAGAAGCGCCCCAACGGCGCCTCGCTGATGTTCGACGTCGAGGTCTTCCCCCTCGCCGTCACCGCCGAACTCTCGTCCTGGAAGGAGCAGTCGCAGCGCGAGCGCCGCTGGTTCAGCCTCGCCGAAGCCGCCGAGGCGGTCGACGAGGAGGATCTGCGCGACCTCATCCGCTCCTTCGGCCCCTCCGAGTTCAAGGCAGCCACCCAGCGCATCGGCATCCTCGCCGCTGTCGCCGAAAAATCGAAAGTGAAGTCCATGTTCGCCTGGTTCCAGCGCCTGCTCCCCAAGACGGGCAATTTCTTCGAGCTCTTCGAAGCGCATGCCGTCACCGTCGCGGCCGGCGCCGAGGCGCTCGCCCGGCTGGTCCAGGACGGCAACCGCGATCATGTCCGCGAAGTCATCGAGCGCGAGCATGACGCCGACGAGATCATCCGCGAGATGCTGCGCACCGTCCGCGAGACCTTCCTCACCCCGTTCGACCGCGGCGCAATCACCTCGCTGATCGGCTCGATGGACGACGCGATCGACGAGATGCAGGCCGCCGTCCAGGCGATCGACCTCTACGAAGTGAGCAAGTTCGAGCGCGAGATGCAGGACATGGTCGCGATCATCGTCGATGCCTCGCGCCTCGTCGTCGAGGCGATGCCGCTGCTCCGCGACGTCGGCCGCAACGGCGCGCGCCTGCACGAGCTCACCGAGCGCCTGGTCCGCATGGAGAGCCATGCCGACGAGATCCACCGCGACGGCCTCAAGCGCGCGTTCAAGGAGCTCGGCCCGATCGACGCGCTCAACTTCTCGGTCCAGCGCGAAGTCTACAAGCATCTCGAGCGCATCGTCGACGCGTTCGAGGATGTCGCGAACGAGATCGACGGCATCGTCATCGACCACGCCTGATAGAGCCCAGAGCGATGCACGAACTCGCCCTACCGCTGCTCATCGGCCTGATAATCGTCGCGCTCGCGTTCGATTTCCTCAACGGCCTGCATGACGCCGCCAACTCGATCGCCACCGTCGTGGCGACGCGCCTCCTCAAGCCGGTCCACGCCGTCGCCTTCGCCGCGGTGTTCAACTTCGCCGCCTATTTCCTGACCATCGCCTTCCCCGCGCTCCACAAGGTCGCGGACACGATCGGCCAGGGCCTGATCGACAAGAACTTCATCACCCCCGCGGTCGTCTTCGGCGCGCTGGTCGGCGCGATGTTCTGGAACGTCGTCACCTGGCTCAAGGGCATCCCCTCCTCCTCCTCCCACGCCCTCGTCGGCGGGATGATCGGCTCGGGCGTCGCCCATGCCGGCCTCACCGGCGTCAAATGGACCGGCCTCAACAAGACCCTCATCGCCATCGTCCTCTCGCCGACGATCGGCATGATCCTGGCGATGCTGGTGATGCTCATCACCTCCTGGCTGTTCATGCGCGCCACCTCGCGCACCGCCGAGCGCAGCTTCCGCATGCTGCACCTCGTCTCCTCGGGCGCCTATTCGCTGAGCCATGGCCTCAACGACGCGCAGAAGACGATGGGCATCATCACCGTGCTGCTCTACTCGACCGGCTATCTCCACGGCGAGTTCCACGTGCCGCACTGGGTGGCGATCTCCTGCTACATCGCGATCGCGCTCGGCACGCTGAGCGGCGGCTGGAAGATCATCGAGACGATGGGCAGCCGCATCACCAAGCTCTCCCAGCACCAGGGCTTCAGCGCCTCGCTGGCCGGCTCGATCGTGCTGTTCGGCGCCTCGGTGCTCGGCATCCCGGTGTCGACCACCCACACGATCACCGGCGCGGTGATCGGCGCCGGCACCGCAAGGCGAGCCTCGGCGGTCCGCTGGGGCGTGGCCGGCAACGTCATCACCGCCTGGATCATCACCATCCCCGCCTCGGCGGCGGTCGGCGCCCTGTTCTACGCGCTGACCTTGCTGTTCTAACCTGATCCAATTCCCCTCCCTGGAAGGGAGGGGCCAGGGGTGGGTTAGAGAAAGCCGGGCTCGATGCCCGGCTTTTTCCTTATTCACCGACCGGCTGGCTGGGCTCCCCCGGCCTTCGCCGGGGTCGCAACCCGCCCCCAACCCCTCCCTTGCAGGGAGGGGAGCAAGCCGAACTACATCCCCGTAATCCGCGGCTGCCCGAACGTCTTCGGCACCCACTCCGCCGGCGCATCCTCCTCGTCCTCGCCGTCGTCGTCCTCGTCCCAATCCTCGTCGTCGTCCTCCTCCCCGAACCCTTCGCCCAGCGCCGCGGCCTCCGCCGCCGCCTTCTCAGCCGCATCCGCCGCCTCGCGCGCCCGCGCCCGGTCGATCGCGTCGAGCTTGCGCATGATCGCGGCATCGGTTTCCTCGGAGGTCGCGCGCAGCTCGAAATAGCCGCCCGCGGCATAGGCCGCCGCCCGCGCCTGCGCGATCAGTTCCTTCTCGCTGAGCTTACGGTGCGGCTGGCCGGCGCCGGCATGGTTGATCAGGAAGCGGAGCAGCGCATCGGAGAAGCGCCGCTTGCGCGACACTTCCACCCCGTCCTTCCACACCACTTCGTCCCAGCCCATCACCGCGCGTTCCCAGGCCGCCTGCTCCAGCGTCGGCAGCGCCCGGTCGAGCGCCTTGGCCCAGGCCTCGGCGAACTTCGCGTCGCGCTGGCGCATCCGATAGGCGGAGGTGCTGGAGATCCGCGCCCGCTGGCAGGCATCGCGCACGCAGCCGGTCTCGGAGAGCCCGCGCAGGAAGATGCGCACCCGCACCTCTGTCCAGCCGTCCCGCCGCCTGCGATAGGCACCGAACATCCCGTCGCGCCGCGCATGCTTCGCCGCCGCCTCGCTCAGCCGCGCCGCCCGCGCCTCCCCGGCCCGCGCCACCGCCCGGGCCCAGAGCCGGGCAAAATCAGGATCGTGCTTGCGCACCCAATAGGCGCCGGCCGTACTCATTCCCGTCTCGCGGCACGCCCGCCGCACCGAACCATGCGCCGCCAGCCCGCGCAGGAAAGCCTCCCGCACCGCCCCCGACCAACGCTGCCGCCCGAATTCGCCCGCCATGCGACTCGCTCCTTTTCCCAGGAGCCGACTCAGTTATGGGGGATTTTCCTACATTGTAAGAACAAATGTGGAACATAAATTTGAGCGGATACGTTCGCGCTACTCCCATGTTGCCATCATCAGCTACCAAGCGCGCATTAAGAGCCATTTCGCTAGAAAGATTCATGGCCGATACCTTGTCCCCTGCTGAACGAAGCGCCCGAATGTCGCGCGTTAAGGGCAAGGACACCAAGCCGGAGTGGGTCGTTCGGCGCCTCGTCCATCAGATGGGCTTTCGCTACCGACTGCACGACAGCAGCCTACCCGGAAAGCCGGACTTGGTCTTTCGATCGCGGCATAAAGTGATCTTTGTGCACGGCTGCTACTGGCATCGCCACCCTGATGCCGGATGCAAGCTGGCTAGATTACCTAAATCAAGGCTGGACTTTTGGGCTCCCAAACTTGAAGCCAACGCGCAACGTGATGCGCGTCATGTCGCCGCATTGGAGGCTGATGGGTGGCAAATTTTGGTTGTGTGGGAATGCGAGATTCGCGATATAGAACATACGCGGAACAAACTGCGCTCATTTCTTATCGCGTGAGGGGCTAGATGCAAGCCGTAGAGCTTTTTGCCGGTGCCGGCGGACTTGGCATGGGAGTCAGCCAAGCTGGCTTTAAGCCCGTGAAGATTGTCGAGTGGGACCGTTGGTGCTGCGACACGATCAATGAGAATCGCAGGAATAAAATCCGACCGGTTTCCGCTTGGCCAGAGCCGATTCATGGCGACGTCCGAAGCGTGGACTTTTCGTCTTTTGAGGGGAAGGTGTCGCTCGTCAGCGGCGGTCCGCCATGCCAACCATTCTCGCTAGGCGGAAAGCATAAAGCCCACGCTGACAAACGGGATATGTGGGGTGAGGCGGTGCGAGCCGTCCGAGAAATTAAGCCCGACGCCTTTATTTTCGAAAATGTGAAGGGGCTCACGCGTGCGGCGTTTGCGTCGTATAAATTGTATATCGAGCTGCAACTTCAATATCCAGAAATCCATCCCGCGGCGGATGAGAATTGGGATGATCACCTGCGCCGCCTTGAGCGCCATCACACCAAGACAAAGGGCGGAGCCAATTACGAAGGCCTTCGCTATACCTTGCTTGCCGAGGTGTTGAACGCTGCAAACTACGGGGTCCCACAACGACGCGAACGCATTGTATTTGTCGGCTTTCGATCGGACTTGGATATCGAGTGGAATTTTCCCGCCCCCACTCATTCAAATGATGCGCTCCTGTGGGAGCAATGCCGTTCGAACACCTATTGGGATCGCCATAAGGCTTCCCTTGGAGAGCGCACCGTGGATGCACGTGCCCTGAGCAAGGCTCAGCTTTTGCGCGAAAAGCCGCTTACGAAAGCATGGCGAACAGTGCGAGATGCGATCTGCGATCTTCCCGAACCGACAAGCGCGCATGCATCTAAAATCTTGAATCATCGCTTCCAAGCAGGCGCTAAATCATATCCCGGTCATACCGGTAGCCCTCTCGACGAACCCGCAAAGACTCTGAAAGCTGGTGTCCACGGAGTTCCTGGGGGAGAGAATATGCTGACGCGAGCCGATGGAAGCGTCCGCTACTTCACCGTTAGGGAGAGTGCGCGTCTGCAAACTTTCCCCGACACCTACGAATTACACGGCTCGTGGTCGGAAGCGATGCGCCAGCTAGGCAATGCCGTTCCGGTCGACTTGGCCGCCGTAGTTGCTAAGGATGTCGCGAAGCATCTTAAAGCGACTACGAGAAGCAATGCCTGATCAAGCGCCCGCAATTACCGGTTTCGAGTCATTTGAGTTCGCCCTCGCGCCAGCCCTTCTGAAGCAACTTGTAAGTTTGCTTGATCGGATGCCGCAAGGGCAACTCACACCCGCCACCGCCGATCAGCTTCCAAATGCTCAGGGCGTCTACCAACTATTCCATCGGGATAGGCTGGTCTACGTGGGCAAAACTGACGCGGAAGCAGGACTTCGTCAGCGCCTCTCTAGGCACGCTTGGACGATTATGAGCCGTCACAACCTCTCGGTTGACGACATCTCATTCCGTGCCGTCGAAGTTCTTGTTTTCTCCGCAATGGATCTCGAGACCGCGCTGATCGAGCACTACAGGAGAAGGGATCAGAAACCCGCCTGGAATGGATCCGGATTTGGCAGCAACGATCCTGGCAGAAAACGGGATACGACAGCCCTGAAGGCCGACGGGTTCGATGCGAACTACCCCATTAACATCGACATCGACGTATCCGCGCATCTGCCCTTGGATCCGCTATCCGCGCACAACCTGCTCAGCAGGATAACGCCACAACTCCCCTACACGCTTCGTTTCGAACGTAGCGCTGGCGCCATACAGGAATTGCATGACGCGACGGTGCAATTAACTGCAGCTGAAAACACCGTGCGATCGATAATTTCTCTTGTATGTCAAATGCTTCCTGCAGGCTGGCAGGCAACACGCCTTGCTGGCAGGGTCATTATGTACCGTGAGGCTAAGGACGATTATCCAGGCGGAGAGATCATCGCGCGATCGTAGCGCGATGCCTCCCCTTCCCCCCGCCCCCCGCCCGTGCTAGCGGCACCCGCGAATCTTCGCATTCGCAGCACTCCGGTGCGCCCGCGCGGCTCTATAAAGGTGCCACGTCCCCCGAGCGCCCGGCCGGACAAAAGAAAGGACCCCGCGCCTCATGACCGCGATCGGCAACGATACCCTCGGCACCCGCGACACGCTCACTGTCGGCACCGCCAGCTACGACTTCTTCTCGCTGCCCAAGGCCGCGAAGAAGCTTGGCGACATCAGCCGCCTGCCCTTCTCGATGAAGGTGCTGCTCGAGAATATGCTGCGCTTCGAGGACGGCGTCACCGTTACCAAGGACGACGCCCAGGCGATCGTCGACTGGCAGAAGGACGCGCGTTCGAACCGCGAGATCCAGTATCGCCCGGCCCGCGTGCTGATGCAGGACTTCACCGGCGTTCCCTGCGTGGTCGATTTGGCGGCAATGCGCGATGCGATCACCAAGCTCGGCGGCGACGCCCAGAAGATCAATCCGCAGGTCCCCGTCCACCTCGTCATCGATCACTCGGTGATGGTCGACGAGTTCGGCACGCCCAAGGCGTTCGAGGATAACGTCGCGCTCGAATATGAGCGCAATGCGGAGCGCTACGAGTTCCTGAAGTGGGGCTCGAAGGCGCTCGACAATTTCTCGGTGGTTCCGCCGGGCACCGGCATCTGCCACCAGGTGAACCTCGAATATATCTCGCAGTCGATCTGGTCGTCCAAGACCGCCGACGGCGCGACGATCGCCTATCCGGATACGCTGGTCGGCACCGACAGCCACACGACGATGGTCAACGGCCTGGGCGTGCTCGGCTGGGGCGTGGGCGGCATCGAGGCGGAAGCCGCGATGCTCGGCCAGCCGGTGTCGATGCTCATCCCCGAAGTCGTCGGCTTCAAGCTGACCGGCAAGCTCGGCGAGGGCATCACCGCGACCGACCTCGTGCTCACCGTCACCCAGATGCTGCGCGCCAAGGGCGTGGTCGGCCGCTTCGTCGAGTTCTACGGCCCGGGCCTGCACGCGATGACGCTGGCGGACCGCGCGACGATCGCCAACATGGCGCCCGAGTACGGCGCGACCTGCGGCTTCTTCCCGATCGACGACAAGACGCTCGATTACATGCGCCTCACCGGCCGTCCCGACGAGACTGTTGCGCTCGTGGAAGCTTATGCCAAGGCGCAGGGCTTCTGGCATTCGGTCGATGGTCCGGAGCCGATCTTCACCGACACGCTCGAGCTCGACATGTCGACGGTGCGTCCGTCGCTCGCCGGCCCGAAGCGCCCGCAGGACCGCGTCAGCCTCGACAGCGTCGACGAAGTGTTCAACGGCGACCTGACCAAGGTCTACAAGAAGGACCATGCCGTGCGCGTGCCCGTCGAGGGCAAGGACCACGACATCGGTGACGGCGACGTGGTGATCGCGGCGATCACCTCGTGCACCAACACCTCGAACCCCTCGGTGCTGATCGCGGCCGGCCTTGTCGCCCGCAAGGCGCGCGAGAAAGGCCTGACCCGCAAGCCGTGGGTGAAGACCTCGCTCGCGCCGGGCTCGCAGGTGGTGACCGACTATCTCAACAAGACGGGTCTGTCCGCGGATCTGGACGCGATCGGGTTCAACCTGGTCGGCTATGGCTGCACCACTTGTATTGGTAACTCGGGTCCGCTCGCCGAGCCGATCTCGGCGGCGATCAACGGCAACGACATCGTCGCTGCCTCGGTGCTGTCGGGCAACCGCAACTTCGAGGGCCGCGTCTCGCCGGACGTGCGCGCGAACTTCCTCGCCTCGCCGCCGCTGGTGGTGGCGTACGCGCTCAAGGGCACGGTGACCGAGGACATGTACGAGACGCCGATCGGCCAGGGGTCGGACGGCGCGGACGTGTTCCTCAAGGACATCTGGCCGACCAACGAGGAAGTCGCCGGGCTGATCAGTGCCAACATCGACGACCAGATGTTCCGCTCGCGCTACGCGAACGTGTACGCCGGCGATGCGCACTGGCAGAAGATCGACGTCACCGGCTCGGACACCTATAGCTGGCCGACCAGCTCGACCTACATCCACAACCCGCCCTATTTCGAGGGCATGTCGATGACCCCGGCTCCGGTCACCGACATCATCGAAGCCAAGCCCCTCGCCATCCTCGGCGACTCGATCACCACCGACCACATCTCGCCGGCCGGCTCGATCAAGGCCGACAGCCCCGCAGGCACCTTCCTGCAGGAGCATCAGGTGGCGAAGAAGGACTTCAACAGCTACGGCGCGCGCCGCGGCAACGATGAAGTCATGGTCCGCGGCACTTTCGCGAATATCCGCATCAAGAATGAAATGGTGCCCGGCATCGAGGGCGGCATGACCCGCTATGGTGGTCAGGTAATGCCGATTTACGACGCCGCAATGCGTCACAAGGCCGACGGCACTTCGCTCGTGATCGTCGCGGGCAAGGAGTATGGCACCGGCTCGTCGCGTGACTGGGCGGCGAAGGGCACCAACCTGCTCGGCGTCCGCGCCGTCATCACCGAGAGCTTCGAGCGCATCCACCGCTCGAACCTAGTCGGCATGGGCATCCTGCCTCTGCAGTTCGCCGAGGGCGTGACCCGCGAGACGCTGAAGCTCAAGGGCAGCGACACCTTCACGATCAAGAACGTGGCCGGCCTCCGCCCGCGCCAGGACGTGGAAGTCGAGCTCACTCGCGAGGACGGCACCAAGGAAACCTTCCTCACCCGTTGCCGGATCGATACCGTCAACGAGCTGGAATATTTCCTCAACGGCGGCATCCTGCACTACGTGCTGCGCAAGCTCGCCGCCTGATAGCCAAGGCGAAGAAAATCGGGGGAGGGCGGCAACGCCCTCCCTTTTTTTGTGCCTGCACCCCACCGGCAGGCGGGCATCTCTCCACGCCGCACAGGTGTGGCATTTCGGAAACACACGTCCGGAAACGGCCCGGCAACAATCCTTTCCGGCGCGGAGATGCTTTACACGAGTAAAACACTCTCTCATCCTCTCCTCCGCTTCGCCGTTGCTGCAGGGACGCCGGCGAGGAAGTGCGGGGGGTCTCCGGTCTGCCGAGAGCAGAGCCGGGGAGATTGAGGAAAAATACATGAAGACGACCACCGCACGGCTGCGCGCAAGCGCGGCCTTGTCCGCCGTTGCGCTGGCGGGCTCGCTCCTTGCTGCGCCCGCATTTGCACAGGACGCTTCCGCCAACACCGAGACAACAGCCGGCACCGCCACCCCGCAACAGGAGAGCCCGTCCAACGACGGCGCCATCGTGGTCACCGGCTCGATCTTCCGCCAGTCGGATACCCACACCGCGTCGCCGGTGACGGTCATCACCGCGGAGAATCTCGAGCGCGCCGGCATCACCAACGTGACGGACGCCATCCGCTCGGCCTCCGCCGACGGCGCCGGCTCGATCGGCAACGGCTTCACCAGCGGCTTCTCCGCCGGCGGTGCCGCCGTTTCGCTTCGTAACCTTGGCGTGTCGTCCACGCTGATCCTGGTCGATGGTCTTCGCTCGACCAACTTCCCGCTCAGCGACGACGGCCACAACTCCTATGTCGACCTCAACAGCATCCCGCTGGTGAATGTTCAGCAGGTGCAGGTTCTCAAGGACGGCGCTTCATCGCTGTATGGCGCGGACGCGATCGGCGGCGTGGTCAACATCATCACCCGCAAGCAGATGACCGGTCTCGAAGCGACCGTCGAAGGTGGCGCGACCGAGCAGGGCGACGGCGCAAAGTACCGCGCGAAGCTCCTCTTCGGCTTCGGCGACTATGACACGCAGGGCTTCAACGTCTATGTCGGCGGCGATTATGAATATGGCGGCCGCATTTCGGCTGACTCGCGCGGCTTCCCCTTCAACACGCTCGATCTTCGCGGCGTCGGGGGCAACGACAACAACCGCGCCGACGATACGCTCGGCACGCCAACGACAGATGCCGTCGTCACCCGCACGACCCAGAGCGATCTGAACAATCCGCTGGCGGGTTCAGTGACGAACGCCACGTCGCCGGCGCTCTACACCTCGCTCACGCCGCTCGCGAATTGCGCCTATGGCACCTATTCGGAGAATGGCACCCGCGTCGGCACCGCCTGCAAGCACGATCTCACCAGGGAGTATGGCCAGATCACGCCGAAGCAGCAGCGCTATGACGCCGTCGCCCGGCTGAGCTACCGCATCGGCGACAATATCGAAGGCTATGCCGCGGCCAGCTACGCGAACAGCCAGGTCGATATCATCAACGCCCCACGCACGATCCGCCAGACCCAGGCATTCGGCGGCTCGCCATCGACCTCGACCACCAATCCGGGCATCGTGCTGCCGGTCTATATCTGCGCATCGGGCGTCAACTGCGCGACCGCGGCGGATCGCCAGCTCAACCCGAACAACCCCTATGCGGCAGCCTATGCCGCCAACCCAAGTCAAGGCGCCGCACGCATCTATTACCTGTTCGGTGACATCCCCGCGGGCAGCAAGCGCACCAACGAAGTGTTCCGCTTCACCGGCGGCCTGCACGGCACTGTCGGCGACAGCTGGGACTGGAACGTCGAGGCGGGTTACTCGCACGCCCGGCTCAACTTCACCCAATATGGCTGGGCCAATCTCAACGGCCTGGTGAAGGCGATCAACACCGGCGCCTATAACTTCGTCAATCCGAGCCTCAACTCCCAGGCGGTCCGCGACATGGTGGCGCCGGCGATCACCGCGATCTCCTATTCGAGCGAGCTGACGGTGGACGCGTCGCTCAGCCGCAGCCTCTTCACGCTGCCGGGCGGCGACCTGAAGTTCGCCGTCGGCGGCCAGTATCGCAAGGAGAAGCTGACCAACAACAGCCTGAACCCGAAACTCGACGTGCCCGGTCTCACCACCGCGCAGGCCTATGGCGACCGCACTGTCTGGGCAGGTTTCTTCGAAATCGACGCCCCGGTGCTCGACATCCTCGATATCAACCTGTCCGGCCGTTACGATCACTATTCGACCGGCATCGGCCGCTTCTCGCCCAAGGCGGGCGTGAAGTTCCAGCCGATCAAGCAGATCGCGCTTCGCGGCACCTATTCGGAAGGCTTCCGCGCGCCGACCTTCGCGGAATCGGATGCGCGCAGCTCCTATTCGGGCTTTGTCGGCTATACACCGGTCGGTGATTTCCTCACCGCGCATGCCGCCAATCCAAGCTACACGGCGGCGTATAGCCTGGGTCGCGGCTATGTCGGCAATCCAGCCATCAAGCCGGAAACCGCGCGCAGCCTCACGCTCGGCGCGATCTTCGAGCCGACCTCATGGCTGAGCTTCACCGCCGACTATTTCAATGTGAAGAAGTCGAACCTGATCGTCACCGGCCCGAAGACGCCAGAGGCGATCAACGCCTACTACTCGGTCGCGGGCCAGACCTTCGCCAGCGCTGCTGCTGCCTCGGCGGCAGGCTGCGCCAAGGTCGCGGCAGTCGGTGCCGGCTATTCGTGCAATGTGATCGACGGTGCCGATCCCTTCGCGCCCAACGCGTTGCCGCGCCTGCTCGTGCTCAACGCACCCTATGTGAACACGGCCTATTCGATCATCGCCGGGCTCGAGTTCACCGCCGATGCGCGTATCAAATTCAGCGAGGACTTCCGCTGGGAGAGCCGCATCGATGTGCAGGAGACGCTGAAATATGATCTCCACCCGGGCAGCGGCGGCGCCGTGCAGCGTTATGCCGGCACCGTGGGTCCGGAGGATCTGTCGTCGGGCGGCGGCACCCCGCGCTGGCGCGGCAACTGGCAGAACACGTTCACTTATAACCAGTTCTCGCTGAGCACGACGACCTATCTGGTCGGTTCCATGAAGGCCGTCGCGGCCGACCAGGCGAGTTCGGGGGCGAACGCCGATATTTCCTGCGCCAAGTCCGCCATCTACAAGCCGACCACCGGCAACGCCGACTTCTGCCACATCAACAGCTTCATCTACACGGATGTGAACCTGTCGGTGAAGGTCAACGACCAGTTCAGCTTCTTCGGCCTAGTGGGCAACGTCACGAACGCGCGCGCGCCGCTGTTCGCGAATACCGCCTATCCGAGCCAGGTGAACACGCTGACCTCGTGGCACGCACCTGGCCTGATCGGCCGGACGTTCCGCGCAGGTGCGAACTTCAAGTTCTAACTGCCGGCGTCGGTGATTTCTGGGGCGGTACCTTCCGGTATCGCCCCCTTTTATTGCGTCCTCGCAACGCAATCCGATCGAGCTGCAATCGCCCGAAACCCGGGCGCGATTCCGTGCCTCCAGTACCGCCTCCGCGCCACCGGCCCTGTGGCGCCAGTACATGGAGTAGACAATGAACAAGCTGCATATCGCCCTCATCGCCGCCACCTCGTGCGCGGCCACGCCCGTGCTGGCGCAGGATGCGGACCAGTTCACCGGGGCCCATGCCGAAGCGACGATCGGCTTCGACCAGATCCGCTTCGACCTCGCCACTGCCAGCGACGGTCGCGAGAAGCAGGGTGACCTCGGCTATGGGGTAGCGATCGGCTATGACGTCGCGGTCGCACCCAAGCTGATCGCTGGCATCGATGTCGGCCTCAACCTTGCCGACACCGGCTACAGCTATGGCGACACCACCGATGGCGGCGAGTTGCGCAAGCGCCGCGAGATCACCCTCGCCGGCCGCATCGGCACGCCGATCACGCCCAATACGCTGCTTTACGGCAAGCTCGGCTACGCCAATCTCCAGCTCCGCCAGGACGAGACGGTCGCGGGTGTCACCAGCAGCGCACGCAACAATCTCGATGGCGTGCTGCTCGGCGCCGGCGTCGAGGTGAAGCTGCTCCCCAACGCCTATTGGAAAAGCGAGTATCGCTATACCGACTATGCCCGCGGCGTGGTGAGCAACAACGTCATTACCGGCGTCGGCATTCGCTTCTGAACGAAAAAGGGCGGCCTCCCGAAGGAGGCCGCCCCATTTCACGAACTTCAAGCCGCTGTCAGAACTTGAAGGTCGCGCCCGCCCGGAACTGGCGGCCGATCAGGCCGGCATAGTGCCAGGTGGTGAGGAAGTTCGGCGCGCTCGCATAGGCCGCCGGAGCGATCGGTGCACGGGCGTCGAGCAGGTTCTTCACGTTCACGAAGAAAGTGAAGTCGTCGTTGACGCGGAAGGTCTGGTTCAGGTCAATGTTGATGAAGCTGTTGACGTAGCAGAACTTCTCATAACCCGGCGCAGACGCCGGCACCTTGTACAGGTTCGCGGAGCACGACGTGGACAGGTTGCCCTGGTCGGTCGAGACTTCCTTGATCCGGCCGACATAATAGGCCGTCGCGCTGATCGTGTAGTTGCCGAAGTCGAGCGTGTTCTGCCAGTTGCCGCGGATGCGCGGCGTACCGTTACCCGACGACAGGTCGTAGGGGCCGAAGCTGCCGGCAAAGCGCTGGATGCCCGCCGCCGTGTCGCGGTCGTAGCGCAGCACATAGGTCGCCTCGACACGGCTGGTGAACTTCACCCCACCGCCGAACGGAGCCGAGAAGGTCGCCGAGAAGTCGAGACCCTCCGTCGTGTCCGAGTTCACGTTCACGAACGGCGCGTTGACGATCAGCACGCGCGGCAGCGCATTCGGGAACAGCGGATCGACGCCGTCGATCAAGTTGCACGAATAGCCTGCCCCGACCGCGGCCACTGCGGCACAGCCCGCCGCCGACGCCGCGGCTGCCGACGCATAGCTGTTGCCGGCAACCGAGTAATAGGCGTTGATCGCGGCCCCGGCGAGCGGACCATTCGCCACGAGGTTGGTCTTCTTCACATTGTAATAGTCGACCGTGGCGCTGAACCACTTCGCCGGCTGGAAGATCGCGCCGGCGGTGAAGCTGCGCGACTTTTCAGGCTCGAGGTTCGGATTGCCGGCGAAACCGCGGCCCACCGAATACTGGAAGTTGTACGGGTTGCCGCCGTTGGCGCACGAGCCGGAATTATTGCTGCCACCATGCTGCGCGCAGAACGCGCCCGGCGGCGTGATCGTCACGAAGCCGGCATATTGGCTGCGGGGACCGGCCTCGGCGAAGGTCGGGGCGCGGAAGCCCTGCGAGTAGGTCCCGCGCACCGCGAACTCGCGGATCGGCGTGAACTTGATACCCACCTTCGGCGAGAAGCGGCCATAGCCTTCCGAATAATGGTCATAGCGGCCGGACAGGTTGATATCGAGCGACGACAGGATCGGCGCGTCGAGCTCGGCGAAGGCGGCGTACACAGTATGCGAGCCGAACGCCGAAGAGGTCGTCAGACCGTAGGTATCGAGTGCGGCGTTCTGGTTGTTGTTCTCCAGCGTCTCATGCCGCACCTGGCCACCCACGGCGAGCTGCAACGGTCCGCCCGGCAACTGCGCCAGCTCGCCGGTGAGCGAAACGTCGGCCGAATACATTTCCGAATAGGACGGCGTGGTCTTGTCCGGCGCCAGGAAGCTGCGAACGGCCTGGGTGTTCTGGCTCGGATTGACGAAGTTGTACGCGCCGGTGTTGATCACCTGGCGCAGCGCGGCGATGTTGATCAGGCCGTGCTGGGTGATCTCCAGATTGTCGCGGGCATAGACGCCCTCGACCCGCCAACGCCAGCTGTCGTTGGCGAGGCTGCCATTGAGGCCCGCGCTGAAGCGGTACACATCGTTGGTACGCTCGCTGCCGCCCGGGATGTCGCCGAACAGATAATAGATGCGGGCGGCATTCGCGGCTGCGATCGCAGGCGTTGCGGCCGCGTTGGTGGCATAGGGGTTGTTCGGGTTCAGGCGCCGATCCGCGGCCGTGGCGCAGTTCGTTCCCGCCGAGCAGACGAAGTACGGGAGGACGACGCCCGGATTGCTCGTCGCGACGAGCGGGCTGCCGCCGAACGGCTGGGTCTGGCGGATCGCCGACGGGAAGGCGCTGGTGATCGAGACGTAGCTGCGGCTGAAGCTGCCGGTGACATAGCCTTCGATGTTGTCGCTGAGGCGGACGCTCAGGCGGCCATTGACCGAGTAGCGCTCCTGCAGCGGCTGGATCTGTCGGTACAGGTCGGTCAGGTCATACGGGCAGCCGACGCCGCGGGCAGCGCCGGTGGTGACCGTGTAGGTCGGCCGCGCGCAGTTGGCGATGCCCAGCGCGGTGTAGGTCGCATAGGTCTGGCCGGGATCGTTGGTCACGGCGGTGCCGCCGCTCAGCGGGTTGTTGAGATCGCTCTGCGTCGTGCGCACGACATAGGCAGTGGGCGTGTTGACCGTGAGGCCGCTGTCGGCGGTGTTGTTGTCGTTGCCGCCGATCGCAGTCAGATCCTGCGTATTGTACGGGAAGCCGCGGTCATGATTGCTGACGCGATCGTCGCGCTGATATTCGCCGTTGAGATAGAAGTTGAAGCCCGACTTCTCATAGTCGCCGAAGCCCACCGTGAGATCGGCGCGGAGATGGCCCGCGTCTCCGCGCTCGGCCACGCCGCCCTCGACGGTGCCCGCGACGCCGTTGAACTGCTTCTTCAGGATGATGTTGACCACGCCGCCGATCGCGTCCGCGCCATAGGTCGAGGACGCGCCGTCCTTCAGCACTTCGACGCGGTCCACCAGGCTGAACGGTAGCGAGTTCAGGTCGACATAGGCGTTGTGGCCGTCATCGTTGATCGGGAAGTTGGTCGAGCGCAGGCCATCGACAAGAACGAGCGTCGACGAGACGCCCAGGCCGCGCAGCGACACGGCGGAGCCGCCCGCCGAGAAGCCGGTCTGGAAGCCGGTGCCGATCGAACCGGCGCTGTCGGCCGAGATCGAGCGGATGGCGTCGCTCATCGTGGTGATGCCCGCCTTGGCCAGCGAGTCCGAGGTCAGCACGGTAACCGGCGACGGCGTCTCGGTGTCGGTGCGGCGCAGCAGCGAGCCGGTGACGACGATCGAATCGCCTTCGTCGGCTGCGGCAGGCTTGTCCTGCGGCGTCGTGCTCGTCTGCGCATAGGCAGGCGTCGCGATCATGCCGAGCGCAAGCGCCAGAGGCGCCGCGCTGCGGGCAAGACGGTGCAACTTCGTCTTGTTGTACAGCATGTTTGTTTACCCTTCGCTCCCCCGGATCGCGCCCGGGATGTTTCTGAGCGGGCTTCCTCCCAAGAGGCCCCTCTGGGAGCAGGGTGTTTCACTCCGCTTCGGTTGTAAAGAAGCAGAAACATATTCAGCAAAATGGTGAAACATTTAACGCGCCGGTGTGCCACAAAGGCAACACAGCGGCAGGCGAAGCCTGCCACCCGCGCAAGCCATCCTCACCCACGGGAAAATACCTAGGCACACGGCGGCAACCGGCGAGGATGGCGCCGGCTTCAAGCCTGGCCGGAAATATTTCCAGCCTATTGCGCGGGCCTGCCTATTGCGCGGGAATGTCGAGCAGTTCGATCTTGAACAGGAGAGTCGCGCCGCCCGGGATCGGCCCCTTGCCCTTGAAGCCATAGCCAAGGTTGGCGGGGATCGCGATTTCGAACGTGTCGCCCACCCCCATCAGCGGCACGGCGACCTGCCACCCCTTGATCAGCCGATTGAGCGGAAACGTCGCCGGCTCGCCACGATCATAGGAACTGTCGAACTTCTCACCGTCGATGAAGGTGCCGGCATAGTGCAGCGTCACCGTGTCGGCGACGGTCGGATGCTTGCCAGAGCCGTCCCCCTTGATCCGGCGCCAGCGCAGCCCCTCGGCCGTGCTGTGCCAGCCATCGGCGCCGTTGAGCTTGGCCAGCGCGAGCATCTGCTGGCTCTGCCAGGCCATGTCCTGCGAACGATCCGGCGCGGGCGCGTCCTGTGCAGCGAGCAGGGCGAGAGCGGCGAGAAACGACATGGGTTATCCTTAGTTGGAGAGGGCGCGGCCGGCGACGGCGTCGAGCTTGCGCAGCAGATGCGGATCGCGAGCATTGGCGGCGGTTATCAGCGCAAAGTCGAGGCAGGTGTCGATCGGCGAGGCCGGACGCTCCTCGGGCAGGTTCCGGAGCAGGTGCATCACCATCTTGCGTGCCTTGTCGGCATTGGTGCCGAGCTGGGCGATCACCGTGGCGACATCGACGGCTTCCTCGCCCTCGCGCCAGCAATCATAATCGGTGACCATGCCGACCAGCGCGTAGGGCAGTTCCGCCTCGCGGGCGAGCTTTGCCTCCGGCATGCCGGTCATGCCGATGATATCGCAACCCCAGCTGCGATAGAGGTTGCTCTCGGCGCGAGTGGAGAATTGCGGCCCCTCCATCGCCAGATAGGTACCGCCGACATGGGTGGTGGCACCCGCCGCCTTGGCCGCATCCGCCGCCAGTGCTGAGAGGCGCGGGCAGACCGGATCGGCCATCGAGACGTGCGCGACCATGCCTTCGCCGAAGAAGCTCGAGGGCCGGCCCTTGGTCCGGTCGATGAACTGATCGGCGATGGTGAAGGTGCCCGGCGCCCGCTCTTCCTGCAGCGAACCGACCGAAGAAACCGCAAGAACATCGGTCACGCCCAGGCGCTTCAACACATCGATATTGGCGCGGACGTTCAGGTCCGACGGCGAGATACGGTGCCCGCGGCCATGGCGCGGCAGGAAGACCACGCGGACATGGCCCACCCACCCGACGAAGCAGTCGTCAGAAGGCTTGCCCCAGGGGCTCTCGGTCGAGATCCACTCGCCATCCTCGATGCCCTCGACATCGTAGAGCCCCGATCCGCCGATGATCCCGATCGTCCAGCCTGCCATCACTCACCCCTTTGCTGCGTTGCGGCGTGCATAGGCGAAATAGACGACCAGACCCAAGAGGTTCCAGCAGCCGAACCAGATCTGCGTCTTGGTCGGCAGGCTGGCGAACAGATAGAGGCAGCCCAGGATCGCACCCAGGCCGACTACCCAGGGCAAGGGCGTGCGGAACGGGCGGACCATGTCGGGCGCTCGGCGGCGCATGACGAGCAAGCACAGGCCAACTGCGGCGAAGGCAGTGAGGGTGCCGGCATTGGCCAGCGCCGCGATCTCGTCGATCGGCAGGAAGGCAGCGAACACGCTCACCACACACGCCGTGAAGATGGTGATCCGCACCGGCGAGCCGCGTCGCGAGACCTTGGCTAGGCTCTTGGGCAGCATGCCGTCGCGCGCCATCACGAAGAAGATGCGGCTCTGGCCGAACAGGAAGCCCAGGATAACGGTGGGCAGCGCGACGATCGCGCTCAACGCCAGGAACTTGGCAACGCCCGGCTGGCCGATCTCGCGCAGGATCAGCGCCAGCGGCTCGGGGCTGTCGGCGAAACGGGTATAGGACAGCGCGCCAACTGCGGCGAGCGCGACCACCATGTAGATGATGACGCAGACCACCATCGAGCCGACGATGCCGATGGCAAGGTCGCGCCCGGGATTCTTGGCTTCTTCCGCCGCGGTGGAGATCGCATCGAAACCGTAGAATGCGAAGAAGATGATCGCAGCGGCGGCCATCATGCCGCGCTCTACCCCACCCTCGCTCGCATGCTTGGCGAATCCGAAGGGCGCGAAGGGATCGAAATTGGCCGCGTTGAAATAGGGCAGCGCCACCGCGACGAACACCGCGAGCGCGATCAGCTTCACCACCACCAAGAACGCATTGATCGTCGCACTCTCGCGCGTGCCGGCAATAAGCAGTCCGGAGACCAGCCAGACGACGAACAATGCCGGAACGTTCACGCCCCAATGCGCCACCTGCCAGCCCAGCATCTGCGGGCCATGGGTCAATTCGGCAGGCACGCCCAGCCCGGTGAGAAACGGCGTCGCATAGCCGGACCAGCCGACCGCGACGGTGGCGACCACCAAAGTATATTCGGCAAGCAGGCTCCATCCGACGACCCAGGCAACGATCTCGCCAAGCGAAGCATAGCTATAGGTATAGGCACTGCCCGAAGCCGGGATCATCGTTGCCAGCTCGGCATAGGCCAGCGCGGCACAGGCGCAGATCGCGCCCGCGACGACGAAGGAAAGAATGACTGCCGGCCCTGCACGATCCGCCCCAACGCCGATCAGGGTGAGAATGCCCGTGCCGACGATCGCGCCGACGCCAAGTGCGACGAGATGCGGCCAGGACAGGGTGCGTGCGAGGCGATGCTCGGGCGGCCGGTCCTCATCCGCGACGATCTGCTTCAACCGGAACAGGCTTGCCATCTCTTATCCCCTCTCACTTCGGGAGATGGTGTAGCGCCGCTTGGCGGGCACGCAACTTTGTTTCGTTCACCACTGGTGCAGCCTGGATGCGCAATCGTTACTCATCCAAATTGCGTGGAGAAAGCCGATGCTGCTGCTCACTGCCCTCGCGCTAGGCCTCGCCGCCCCCCAGGAAGCCGCCGCCAATCCCCAGATCGACTATGCCGGCTTCGCCACGCTAACGCGCGATGTCCGGGCACTGCGCGCAAAGCGGCTCCTTCCCTTCGCGCGCTTCCAGGCGATGGCGACGACCAAGGATGCGCTGGTGCTGGATGCGCGATCGAAGGACGCCTTTGCCCGCGGCCATATCGCCGGCGCGGTCAACCTACCGCTCACCGATTTCACCGCTGAAGCGCTAGCGGAAGTCATAGGGCATAACCGCGATCGCCCGATCCTGATCTACTGCAACAACAACTTCTCGAACCATCGCCCGCCTGTGCCTCTAAAATCGGCACCGCTGGCGCTGAACATCCAGACCTTCATCAATCTCGTCGGCTACGGATATTCGAATATCTGGGAGTTGCGCGACGTCGTCGATTTCGACGACCCCAAGGTCGGCTGGGTAAGCACCACCTAGCTTGCCGGCGGCGCCTTTCTCGGCAGCGGAGCGAGTTGATCGACGAGCAACCGCCACCCCGCAGCCTCGTGGAGCCACATCCGAACATAGTGCCCGATCAAGGCGCCGTCCGCCCCCGTGATCTCGCCATAGCTATAGGCGAGATCACCAGCAGCGGATTGGCCGCCACCGAGCCGCTTGCCGGTTGCCTTCATGCCTCGCCCCGCAAGCATCACGCCCGCATCGCCGATGGCGGGCGGACCTCCCGACCGAAGCACGCGCCCTTCGGCCGCGAGAAATCCGGCTAGCGACGACGCATCCGCATCGAGGCGTCGCTCAGCCGCTTCAAGATCGTGCTTGGCCCCGGCCTTGCCCGGATTGCCGATCCTGACAACCTGCGACGGCATCGACACCTCTCCCTTGGCGAAGGGAGCCACGCCCGAATCAATCACCCACCGCCAGGTTCCATCCACCTTCCGCCAGATGGTGAAATACTGGCCGTGCGCGACGCGGTCCCCCTGGCGCATGACATAGGGCCCGGTGGTAAAGCCAAGATCGCCGGACTTGGCGATGGCCCCCGCCTCCGGCTGCCATTCCAGTTTGGCCCCCGGTGGATCGGTCTGCGTCGCCAGTTCAGGCGGGGCAGGGCGCGGCGTTGGCGAAATCAGCACCGCGTCGGGTGCGACATGGGCCCGGAAGGCCGGCGTAACCCCAAGCGCCGAGGCATCCGCGGCAAAGCGGCGTTCGGCGGCGATCAACGTATCGAAATCGTCACTGGCGGGCTTCATCGCCATCGCCATCAGGGCAGCGGCGCCCAATGCAAATATCTTCAGCTTCAACATAGATGCTCCACGGCGACGCATCGCTCATCCAGCATCCGCTACACGCGCCGCGCACCCGCACATGCCCGGTGCGATCGGGACCGCCGCGCCTGCGACAAGTCCCCAGCCCTAGAGCTTGAGCGTGGCCTCGACGCTGGCCTGGTAGTTCGGTCCGACCTGCAACACCGCCCCGTCCGACAGGACAACGCGCAGCGCTCCCTTGCCCGGGCGCTCGACGCCCACCACCGCACCGATCCGCACGATATGCGACCGGTGGATGCGCAGCATGACCGCCGGGTCGAGCCGCTTCTCGATGTCGTTCATCCGCGCGCGCAGGATATGGCTCTTGAGTGAGGTGTTGAGCAGCACATAGTCGCGTGCCGCCTCGATCCAGTCGATCGTGGTCACCGGCACCAGCACCGCGCCCTGGCGACCCGGCACCCAGATGCCCTGGTCATAGGGAATTTCCTCCACGGGCGCGGGCCGCGCCTCGGCGCGCATCGCCTCAAGCTCGGCTACCCGCCCCTCCGCATCGCGCAGCGCGCGCCGGCGCCGGGCGCGTTCGACGCCAAGCCGCAGCCGATCGAATGCGACCGGCTTGAGCAGATAGTCCGCGGCCTCGACTTCAAAAGCGTCGGCGGCGAAGCGTTCGAACGCAGTGACGAAGATGATCTCGGGCCGATGCTCACCGGGGCGCAGCGCGCGGGCAATCTCCATGCCGCTGCGGCCGGGCATCTGGATGTCGAGGATGACCAGGTCCGGCTTCAACGCCCGGATCTGCTCGGCCGCCTCGATCCCATCGCTGGCGGTGCCGGCAACCTCGACGCCCTCGATCGCGCCGAAGCCAACCTTCAGCCGGTCCAGCGCCAGCGGCTCGTCGTCGACCAGAAGTACCCGCATCACTCCGCCGCCTCCGCGCGTTGCGCCCGGTGCAGCGGCAGCGTGATAAGCGCGACGAAGCCCCGCTCGCGCGCCGTGGCAACCAGCTCGCCACCAGGACCGTAAAATGCGTCAAGCCGGTGGCGGACATTGGCAAGGCCCAGACCGGTGCCGCCCTTGGGTGCCCCGCCAAATGCCTGGCCGCCGTCATCCTCGACGCAAAGCAGGAGCGCGTCCTCGCGCGTCGCCGTCGCGCGCACCACGATCCGCACAGTGCGCCGTGATGGCGCGACCGCATATTTCACTGCATTCTCGATCAACGGCTGCAGGATGAAGCTCGGCACCAATGCGTCGAGCAATTCGACCGGGCAGATGAACTCCGCCTCGAGCCGGTCGCGGAAACGCACCGCCTCGATATCCAGATAGGACTGGATGGTCGCGAATTCCTCGTCGAGCGTCACTTCGCGCTGCGGATCGGCCTCAAGGCTGGCGCGCAGGAAATCGGAGAGCTTGCCGATCATTCCCTCTGCCTCGTCATTGCGGCCGGTAACGATCAGCGAGGAAATGGCGTTCAGCGTATTGAACAGAAAATGGGGATTGAGCTGGAAGCGCAGCGCGGCAAGCTGCGCCTGTTGCGCGGCACTCTGCGCGGCAGCGAGCTGGCGCTCGCGCTCCTGCGCGACCATGCTGCTGAACACCAGCCCCAGCCCCGAAGCGTAGAGGCCATAGACCAGCACGAACGGCATCAGTCCGAAGACGAACTGCCGCCAGAGCGGTGCAGTCTTCATCCCGGCTTCCACCCGCGCTTCGTTGATGAAGATCGCGTCGAGCCAGCCATGGGCAAGCGCGAGCACCAGCGTGAACAGGGCCGCCGCGATGATCGGGGGGCGATGATCCCAGCGTTCGACCCGCATCAGCGCGGCTGCGATCAACGCGGAAAAGACGATGCCGACAACGAAGGTCTTGAGGAGCAGCACGGCCAGGCCGAACGACATGGGGTCGCCGGCGGCAAAGCCCGGCATTGACCAGAGCACCAACGCTCCGGTCCACAATGCCAGCGCAAGAAGCGTGGCGGCGCGCACGTCGCGCCTGCTCAGCAGACCCGTCATATCTTTCAGCCCCATCAGGGCCTCATATCATGAACCGCGCAACGCGGCGTCCGGTTTCGTCGCCACGAAGTCCGATCTGATCGCAAAGAACTGCGGGGTTAGCCGCCGCAGTTCGTCAGCTTCGCCGCATCGGCATTGTTGCTGACGGCCGCCCCCTGCTTCACTTCGAAGAGTTGCGGCCAATGCTTGCCGGTCACCATCACGCGCTTGCTGGCGGCATCATAGGCGATGCCGTTGGGCACGACGTCGGGGTCACTGGTCTTGGGACCGAGCGCGCTCACATCGAGGAAGCTCGTCACCTTGCCGCTGGCGGGATCGATCCGGGCGACCAGGTTGGTCTGCCAGATGTTCGCCCAGATCTCGCCGTCGATCCATTCGAGCTCGTTGAGCTGCTGGACAGGGCAGCCATTCGCCGTGACCTTGAGCGTCGAGACCGGTTGCATCGTCTTGGGATCGAGGAAGCGGAGCTCGTCGCTGCCGTTCGACATGATGATGTTCTTGCCGTTCTGGGTCATGCCCCAGCCCTCGCCCTGATAGGCAAAGGTGTCGCCAAGCGTCATGTCCTTGAGGCCGTAGGTGAAGCCGGTCTGATCCTTCCAGGTCAGCTGATAGAGCTTGTCGCCGAACGCGACGATGCCCTCGCCGAAATAGGGTGCCGGCAGATCGACCTGCTGGAGCACCTTTCCGGTCGCCGGGTCGACTTTGCGGATGAACGAGGTCCCCGCCTCTCCCGTGCTTTCATAGAGCGCGCCGTCCGTGAAGAAGAGCCCCTCGGTGAAGGCGGTCGGATCGTGCGGATGGGTCGCGACGACCATCGCCGTATAGACCGGCACGCCGCTGGTGCGCAGGAGGAAGAACCACACGCCGGCCGCGATCACGGCCAGGGCGATAACTGCGAGGATAATGCGCTTCATCGCGGCGGAGAAAGCCGCGTGCGGCCGCCGCTGTCAAACCCCTTCGCGGATCGTCCGCCGCAAAAGCGGCATCACAAGGCCCAAAACGCAAAAAACCGCCGCGGCGGTTGCCGGGCGGGGCGCTGTTGT
>NZ_JASATQ010000044.1:0-44935 GCF_038440415.1 Sphingomonas sp. OTU376
GGCGACCCGGGGGGGGGGGGGGGGGGGCGGGGGCCCCCCCCCCGCCCACCTCTTTCATTTTGGGGAAGGCGAGATGATCGATCGCGGCAGCCCGGCATGGCGCTGGATCCGCATTGCGGGCGGTGGCCTGGTGCTGGGCCTGATCGGCGTCGTCATCGGCAACCTGCTGTTCCCGGGCTCGGGAGCCGGCGAGGCACAGGCCCCGGCGCTGCTGCGCGACTTGCCCGGCGAATATGCCAAAGCGAGCCCGGCGCTGACGGCGCGGCTGCGTGCACGCTTCCCGAGGGGCAGTGACGAAGCAGCGCTGATCCGCGAGCTTGCCGCACAGGGTTTCACGGTCAGCCCGCCCTCGCACGGTGCCGACTGGCGGCGGGAGGGCTTCCCCTGCATCGAGATCGCCCGCGTCTGGTGGCAGGCCGACGCCGGCAGGATCACTGCGATCGAAGGCCTCAGGAACGCGATCTGCCCCTAGCGCGGATCGAAGATCGACCAGCCGGTGTGATGGACCAGCCGCTCGAGCGCCAGCGTGCCGAGCTGCGAATTGCCGCGCTCGTTGAGCCCCGGCGACCAGACCGCGATCGAAGCGATGCCAGGAGCGACCGCGAGGATCCCGCCGCCCACGCCCGACTTGCCCGGCAGGCCGACGCGGAAGGCGAATTCGCCCGATCCGTCATAATGGCCGCAGGTGAGCATCAGCGCGTTGATGCGGCGGGCGCGGCGCGTCGAGACGATGCTGAGCCCGGTATCGGGCTGGACCCCGCCCGCCATCAGGAAGCGGCCTGCGCGGGCGAGCTGGCGGCAGCTCATCGCGATGGCGCATTGGTGGAAATAGACGCCGAGCACTTCCTCGGCCGGGCGGTGGAGATTGCCGAAGGCGCGCATATACTGGGCAAGCGCGAAGTTGCGGAAGCCAGTGTCCTGCTCCGCCCGGGCGACGGTTTCGTCGACATGGATCGCCTCGTCGCCCGCCAGTCCGCGCACGAAGCGCAGCATCTCGCCGATGACTTCACGCGGGGCGCCGCGGCCGAGCAGGACATCGTCGACCACGATCGCGCCGGCGTTGACGAAGGGATTGCGCGGGATGCCGTGCTCGGTCTCGAGCTGGACGATCGAGTTGAACGCGCTTCCCGAAGGCTCGCGGCCGACGCGCTGCCAGAGCTGGTCCCCCACCGCGCCCAGCGCCTGGGTGAGCGCGAACACCTTGGAGACCGACTGGATCGAGAAGGGCAGATCCGCGTCGCCGGCGGCATATTCGCTGCCGTCCGCAAGGGTGATCGCGATGCCGAAATGCGCCGGATCCACGGCGGCGAGGGGCGGGATATACTGGGCCGGGGTGCCGCGATCGGGCGCTGCGGCCATCTCGGCGGCGATATCGGCAACGATCCGCGAAAGGCTTTCCATCTGCCCTTGCTAGACGGCGCCGGCGCGAACGCAAATCATCGCGCCGAAATAGCCGCCGGCTCCCCGCCGCGCCCGACTAGGGGTTTGCCGGTTCGCCGGTGCTCTTGGCGACGCCGGAGGTGATCTGCCCCATCTGCGACGCCGCGCTGCGGTTGCCGCGGCCATAATAGAGGCCGGAAAGATAGGCACGATCGCTGGCGGTCAGGGTCGTCGGGCCGGGCAGCGCACCGGGCTCGAACAGGCGCAGGATGGTGTCGTCGTCGGTCGCCAGCTTTTCGGGGCGGCTCTGCATCAGGCCGCGCATCGCGGCATAATCGGCCACCTGCATCAGGTTTTTGCCGAGCGTCGCGCGCGTCTCGATCACGACATAGGCGAGCTCGATCTGCTGCTGGGTGGACTGGTTGATGATCGATGCCTGGGGGATGCGCAGCACCGGCTTGCCGTTGCCGATGGTGATCCGCGCGCCGTTCCCGCTGGTGTCGCTGTCGCTCGAACGGGATTCGCCGATCATCTGGCCATCCTCGTTATGGATGCGCGTGACGGTCCAGCTGCGCGCTGCCGCTGTGGAGGCGAGCAGGCGCTTGCGCTTGGTGGGGTCCATGTCGGTGAACTGGGTGGGATAGAGGCGGTAGAGCTCGCGAGTGAATTCGCGGCCGTCATCCACGATCACCACCACCAGATTGGGCCGGCACCTGGCGTCGCCGGGCTTCGCGCCCGCCTCCGTCGCCACCTTGCGAATGCGCGCGGCGACCTTCTGGGCATAGACATCGGTAAAGCCCGAGACGAAGGGGCAGACCTCGTCGCCGTAGCGCGCGAGCTGTCCCTCCACCGGCACCGACATCCGGCCGACCAGCGCCCGTGCCTGCTCCTTGGCATCGAGCACCTTGCCGCGGACGATGATCGTCGACTGGCCGTCGGAATCGGCGCGGTCCTGCGCGAAGGCCGGGGTGGCGAGGAGCAGCGCAGCCGCGCCGATTGCTTGAGACAGTTTCCGCACAGGTACCTCGTTGAACAAAGTGCGGCCCTTGTATCGCAAGCGATTGCGGCGGCCAACGGCGCGATGGGGTCTTTGCACCGCTCCGGAGCGAGCCGTTTCGATACCCGGACGGGGTCAGCGGGCGGGAAGGAGACGGAGCAGCCGCACATTGCCGGCGAACCCCGCGGAGCCAAGCACCAGCTTGTTGTTGCCGTCGAGCAGCGAGACCGGGGCGGGGAGGCGCAATTTCTGCCAGCCGGGCTTGCCGGGCACCGCAAGCGTAACCGGGGCGCCGCCGTTGAGCGTGATCGTGAGCGGGCCGCCGGTGTCGGATTTCACTTCGATCTCCACCGCGAAGCTGCCGCCGCCCTCGGCCACCAGCGTGTAGCGCATCCATTCGCCGGGCACGAAGTCGCTGACATACAGGCTCTCGCCCTCGCCACGGGCGATGTCGACCCCGTCGTTGCGCCAGGTCCGCCCGTTGTTCCACAGCGTGCGCGCCTTGCCGGTGGAGACATGGTAATTGGCGTTGTCGCTGTCGTGATAGGCGACGCTGTCCGGGCCGAGATCATAATCGGTGGCGCCGATCTCGGCGCCTTCGGCGGCTACCCCGAGCGGTGCGAAGGACCGGGGGCTGGGATCGTGCGGCTGGCGCAGCATCGCGTCGACCACGTCGGGATGGAAGACATTGTTCTCGTGCCGGATGTCGTGCCGGGCGAGCTGCATCAGCGTGGCATAGGCCTCCTCGGCGGTCGGGCGCGGGCCCTTGGCGGTCCAATAGGCGACCAGCTTCGCCCAGCCGGGATTGGGCACGATCTCCAGCGGGTTGTTGAAGCCGATCTTCTTGAGCGGCCAGAAGGCCCAGCCGATATCGTGCTTCTCGACCAGGCTGATCGCATCGCGGAACCAGACATTGGAATTCTCGCCCGATTCCCCCAGCCAGAGCGGCATGTCGTAGGTCTCGCGCAGCTTGAGCACGCCGGCGATCGAGGCTTCGTCGTTGGTGTTCCAGTATTTGTGGAAGCTGAGCGCGGTGTTCTTGTCGGCGAAGGGCAGCAGGCCCTGGTAATTGTTGCCCCAGCAATTGCCCTCGATGATGATCATGTGGCGCTTGTCGACCTGGCGGATCGCGGCGGCGATATCGGTATAGAGCTGCTTGAGCGGGGCGTTGCTCGTCTCCTTGCAGCCATGGTCGCCGCCGGGCGCGGTGAAGTCCCAATTGGGCTCGTTGAGCACGTCATAGGCGCCGATGCCGGGCTCGTCGGCATAGCGCCGGGCGAGCTCGCGCCACAGCGCGATCGTCTTGCGGCGGTTCTCGGCGCTCTGCCACAGCGAAGGCTTGTCGGGGTCACGGTCGGCGATCGGCAGGTCGTTGCCCTGGCCGCCGGGCGCGGCGTGGAGGTCGAGGATCAGGTACATGCCGTTCGCCCTGGTCCAGGCGAGCAGCGTGTCGATGCGCTTGAAGCCGTCCTCCAGCCAGCTGTCCTTGCCTGCGACGGGTTCCTTCTCGATCGGCAGCGTGAGCAGGTTGTAGTGGAGCGGCAGGCGGACCGAGTTCATGCCCCAGCGCGCCATCATGTCGATGTCCGCCTTGCGCGTGTGGTTGTCGATCCAGGCCTTGTAGAATTCCGCCGTCTTCTCCTCGCCGATCAGCTCGGCGATCGCGGCGCGGATGCGATATTGCTGGCCCGAGCCCAGCTGGCCGAGCTGGAGCATATAGCCTTCCTGCAGCATCCAGCCGCCCAGCCCCATGCCACGCAGCAGCACCGGGTTGCCGCTCTCGTCGACGATGCGCTGGCCATCGGCGCGCAGGAAGGTCTGGGCTGACGCTGGCAACGTTGTCATGCAAGCGAGCAAGGCGAGCGCGAGCTTCTTCATTCCGGGCGGTCCTCTCTGTTCGGTTTTGGAGGAACCTAGCGCGAAGCGCGGTTGAGAGCGATCACAATTGTCGATGGGGATGGCGCCGGAAGGCGGTTCTTGGCCTGTACTTCGTGTACTTCCGATTCGGATCAATCGATGATCGGGTGCTTGTCGCGCAGGCGATCGGCGATGCGCTCGATCGCGTCATTCTCGTCCGCCTCGCCGCCGGGGGTGATCGACCAGTTGCAGTGGGGATGGGTCTCGGCGCTGTAGCGCTTCACCGGGCCGATGACGTTGCGCCAGCGCCGCCGCGTGCCACCCACTTCGCGCAGCAGGATGGCGAGGAACTGGTCGGTAAGGTCGAGCGCGTTCATGCGCCTTCCGCCGCCAGGCCCTTGAGCCGGTAGAGCATCTCCAGCGCCTCGCGGGGGGACAGGCTGTCGATGTCGAGCGCGCCGAGCTCGGTGCGCAGTACATCGACCGCTTCTTCCTCTTCCACCGCGGTGGCGGCGAATAGCGGCAGGTCGTCCAGCCCCGCCGCGAGCCCGCCGGTCTGGGCGCGACCGGCCTCGAGCTTGTCGAGCACTGCCTTGGCGCGCTTGATCGTGATCGGGGGCAGGCCGGCGAGGCGCGCGACGGCCAGGCCGTAGCTGCGATCGGCCGGGCCCTCGGCGACTTCGTGGAGGAGGACGAGATCGCCCTTCCACTCGCGCGCGCGGACATGGTGGAGGGTGAGCGCGTCGCAGCGCTCGGCCAGCCGGGTCAGCTCGTGATAGTGCGTGGCGAACAGGCAGCGGCAGCGATTGTCCTCATGGATCGCCTCGACCACCGACCAGGCGATGGCGAGGCCGTCATAGGTCGAGGTGCCGCGGCCGACCTCGTCGAGGATGACGAAGCTGCGCGGCGTCGCCTGGGCGAGGATCGCGGCGGTCTCGACCATCTCGACCATGAAGGTAGAGCGGCCCCGGGCGAGGTTGTCGGAAGCGCCGACGCGGCTGAACAGCCGGTCGACCATGCCGAGCGTCGCGCGGGCGGCGGGGACGTAGCTGCCGGCCTGGGCCAGCACCGCGATCAGCGCGTTCTGGCGCAGGAAGGTCGACTTGCCGCCCATGTTCGGGCCGGTGACCAGCCAGAGCCGGCTGCTCTCGGACAGGTTGCAGTCATTGGCGACGAAGCGCCCGCCGCTCTTCGCCACGGCGTCCTCGACCACCGGATGGCGTCCACCCTCGATCTCGAAACAGGCATGCTCGACGAGATGCGGGCGGGCCCAGCCGCCTTCGGCGGCGCGTTCGGCGAGGCCGGCGGAGACATCGATCCGGGCGAGCGCGTCGGCAGTGCGGGCAATGGTCTCGCGGTCGCCGAGCGCCCGGTTGGTGAGGTCCTCGAGATGCGCGGCTTCGGCGGCGAGCGCATGGGCGCCGGCCTGGGTAACCTTGACCGCGACGTCGTGGAGCTCGGGCGCGTTGAAGCGGACCACGCCGGCCAGCGTCTGGCGATGGGTGAAGCCGCTGTCCTGCGCCATCAGCGGATCGGCATTCTTGGCCGGCACTTCGATATGATAGCCGAGCACGCCGTTATGGCGGATCTTGAGCGAGCCGATGCCGGTTCGGGTGCGATACTCGGCTTCGAGCGCGGCGATGGCGCGGCGGCCGCCGGCGCCGGCATCGCGCAGGTCGTCGAGCGCGGCGTCATAGCCCTCGGCGATGTACCCGCCATTCGCGGCATCGACCGGCGGCTCCGGGACGAGCGCGCGGCTGAGCAGGTCGATCAGCGCACCGTGGCCGCGCATCTGCGGGATCAGGTCGGCGAGCAGTGGCGGAATGCCGGTCGCCTCGAGCCGTTCGGCAAGGCGCCAGGCGCCGTCCAGGCCGTCGCGCAGCTGGCCAAGGTCGCGCGGGGAGCCGCGCCCTGCGGCGAGACGGCCGAGCGCGCGGCCGATGTCGGGCATGGCCCGCAATGCGCCGCGGACCATGTCGCGTAGCAGGGCGTCGTCATGGAAATGGGTGACGAGATCGAGGCGGGCCTCGACGCCAGGGCGGTCCATCAGCGGCGCGGCGATGTCGCTGCCAAGCAGGCGCGCGCCGGCGCCGGTGACGGTACGGTCCACGCTGTCGAGCAGGCTGCCCTTGCGGGTGCCCGCCGAGCTGACGGTGAGTTCCAGGCTCTCGCGCGTCGCGGCGTCGATCGCCATCGCCGCTTCGGTGCGGGTGACGCGGGGCGGGCGCAGAAAGGGCAGCGAGCCCTTGGCGTTATGCTCGAGATAAGCCGTGAGGCCGCCCGCCGCGGCCAGCGCGGCACGGGAGAATTGCCCGAAGCCGTCGAGCGTCGCCACGCCGAACAGCCGCTTGAGCCGGTCCTCGCCGGCGGCACTGTCGAAGTCGATGCGCGGGCGGGTGACGGTGGCGAGTTCGTCGAAGGACGATCCGTCGCCGACCACGGTTTCGGCGGGAGAGAGGCGGGCGATCTCGGCGCCGGCGCGGTCGGTCGTCGTCTCGATGATCTCGAAGCGGCCGGTGGAGATGTCGGCGCAGGCGATTGCGACGCTGCCGCCCGCTTCTCCGATCGCCGCGCACCAGTTTGCGGTGCGGCTGTCGAGCAGCGATTCCTCGGTCAGCGTGCCGGCGGTGACGACGCGGACGATGGCACGGTTGACCAGCGCCTTGGAGCCCATGCGCTTGCGCGCTTCCTCCGGCGTCTCGGTCTGGTTGGCGATGGCGACGCGGTGGCCGGCCTTGATCAGGCGGGCGAGATAGCCCTCCATCGCATGCACCGGCACGCCGCACATCGGGATGCGCTCGCCGTCATGCTCGCCGCGCGCGGTCAGTGCGATGTCGAGCACCGCGCTGGCGATCTTGGCGTCCTCGAAGAACAGCTCGAAGAAGTCGCCCATCCGGTAGAAGAGCAGGCAATCCTCGGCCTCGGCCTTGAGCGCCAGATATTGCGCCATCATCGGAGTGGGAGCGGTGGAGGACATGTCCGTTCCGGACTAGCCGAACGCCCCCGCCGATCAACACCTGCTCGTCGCTTTTCTGGGGAAAAGCGAGATGTGCGGTTTTCCGCACGGTTGCGCGAAATTATCAGACCAGGAACGCGGCAAACCCAGCGTCATTTGGCGGATTCCGCGCATTGCGACCTCGGAAACGCCCCCCTAAAGGAGGGGTAATCCGGGAGAGAGAAATGTCTGAGGAATCGAACGTCCAGTTTTCCGAGCGCGAGGCGCTGCTGTACCATTCGGAAGGACGTCCGGGTAAGATCGAGATCATCGCATCCACGCCGATGGCGACGCAGCGCGACCTCGCGCTGGCCTATTCGCCCGGCGTCGCCGTGCCGGTGCGCGCGATCGCCGAGGATCCGGCGACCGCCTATGACTATACCGCCAAGGGCAATCTGGTCGCCGTGATCTCCAACGGCACCGCGATCCTGGGCCTCGGCAATCTCGGCGCGCTGGCTTCCAAGCCGGTGATGGAAGGCAAGGCCGTGCTCTTCAAGCGCTTCGCCGACGTCGATTCGATCGACATCGAGCTGAAGACCGAGGACGTCGATCGCTTCATCGACGCGGTCGAGCTGATGGAGCCGACCTTTGGCGGCATCAACCTGGAGGACATCAAGTCCCCCGAGTGCTTCGTGATCGAGCAGACCCTGCGCGAGCGCATGAACATTCCCGTGTTCCATGACGACCAGCACGGCACCGCGATCATCGCCGCCGCCGGCCTGATCAACGCGCTCCACCTGACCGGGCGCGACATCAGGACGACCCGCGTTGTGGTGAACGGCGCCGGCGCGGCCGCGATCGCCTGTGCCGAGCTGATCAAGGCGATGGGCCTGCCGCACGACAATCTGCTGATGCTCGATCGCACCGGCGTGATCTACCAGGGCCGCGAAGGCATCAACCAGTGGCAGTCGGCGCATGCCGTCTCCACCGAGCGCCGCACCCTGGCCGATGCGCTGGAAGGCGCCGATGTTTTCCTGGGCCTCTCGGCCGCGGGGGCGCTGCCCGCCGAGCTGCTCAACCACATGGCGCTCAAGCCGATCATCTTCGCGATGGCCAATCCCGATCCCGAGATCACGCCGCCGGAAGCCAAGCGGGCCCGTCCGGATGTGATCATCGCCACCGGACGTTCGGACTATCCGAACCAGGTCAACAACGTGCTCGGCTTCCCGTTCATCTTCCGCGGCGCGCTCGACGTGCGCGCGACGACGATCAACGACGCGATGAAGGTCGCCGCCGCGCAGGCCATCGCCGAGCTCGCCCGCCAGCAGGTGCCCGAGGAAGTCGCCGCGGCCTATGGCACGCAGCACAGCTTCGGCCCCGACTATATCATCCCGGCGCCGTTCGATCCGCGCCTGATGGAACTGGTGCCCGCCGCCGTCGCCCAGGCGGCGATGGACTCGGGCGTGGCAACCAAGCCGATCACCGACATGAACGCCTATCGCCAGACGCTGCGCGCGCGCCTGAACCCGACGACGTCGGTGCTCAGCCTCGCCTATGAGGGCGCCAAGGCCAATCCGAAGCGCGTCATCTTCGCCGAAGCCGAAGAGGAAGTCGTGCTGCGCGCGGCGATCGCCTTCAAGGATGGCGGCTATGGCACGCCTGTGCTGGTCGGCCGCGAGAGCGTGCATGATCGGCTGCGGGTGCTTGGCGTCAATCCCGACGACTTCGAGGTCCACAACAGCGTCAACTCGCCGCTGGTGCCGGAAATGGTCGAGTTCCTCTATGCCCGCCTGCAGCGCCGCGGCTATCTCCGCCGCGACGCGGAGCGGATGGTCAATCGCGACCGCAACATCTTCGGCGGCCTGTTGCTCCAGCTCGGCCATGCCGATGCGATGATCACCGGCGTGACGCGCACCTGGGCCGAATCGATGCGCCAGGTGAAGCGCGTGATCGATCACCGCCCGGGCCAGACGCCGTTCGGCATGCACGTGCTGGTCGGCCAGTCGCACACCGTGTTCATCGCCGACACCACGGTGAACGAGCGGCCCAGTGCCGAGGAACTGGCCGACATCGCGGAGGGCGCTGCGACGGTTGCCCGTCGCATGGGCCATGAGCCGCGTGTCGCCTTCCTCAGCTACTCCAATTTCGGCAATCCCGAAGGCCAGTGGCTCGACAATGTCCGCGGCGCGATCAAGATTCTCGACGGGCGCGCGGTCGAGTTCGAATATGAGGGCGAGATGTCACCGGACGTCGCGCTCAACGAGCGCCAGCTCGCCAACTATCCCTTCGCGCGGATCTCGGGTCCGGCCAATGTGCTGATCATGCCCGGCCTGCAGTCGGCCAACATCTCGGCCAAGCTGCTTCGCGAGCTGGGTGGCGATTCGACCATCGGCCCGATGCTGATCGGCATGGAGAAGCCGGTGCAGATCGCGCCGATGACTGCCACGGCCAGCGAACTGGTGACGCTGGCGGTGCTGGCTGCGGGCGGGATTGCCCGCTGATATAGCACGATAAAACACCTCTTGCCTGTTACATTTGTAGCATGCTACAAATGTAACAGGTTGAGGGAGGTCGAGTCGTGATCGAATCGCTGCCGCGCCGTGAGCGCGAGGTATTCGAGGCATTGTGCAGCCTGGGTGAGGGCACCGCCGCCGCCGTGCGCGGGGCGATGGCCGATCCGCCCAGCGACTCCGCGGTGCGTACCCTGCTCGGCCGGCTCGAGGCCAAGGGGCTGATCGGCCACAGCACGCGCAACCAGGCCTATGTCTATGCCCCGGTGCCACAGGCCGATGCGGTGGCGGAGACGGCGCTGCAGCGGCTGGTGCAGACCTTCTTCCAGGGTTCCGCGGCACGCGCCGCCACGGCGCTGCTCGGCATGGAGACCCGGCTGACCCGGGACGAGATCGACGAGCTCCAGCGCGCGATCGACGAAGCACGGGGAGAAGCGAAATGAGCTTCGACCTGCTGATCGAGCTTGGCTGGAAATCCTCGCTGGCCTGTGCCGTTGCATTGTTCGCGAGCCATGCGCTGCGCGGGCGGCCGGCGGCGCAGCGGGTCGCGATGCTGCGTGCCGGGGTTGTGGCGCTGCTGTTGCTGCCGCTGCTGATCCTCACCGTGCCCGCGCTCGAGATCGCGGTGTTGCCCGCGAGCGCGCTGTTGCCGGCACTGCCGGAGGCGGCGGCTGCCGTCGTCTTGCCCGTGGCGACGGCAGCGCCCGCGCCCGAGATCGACTGGATCGCCCTTGCCTACATGATGGGTGGCACGCTCATCCTGCTTCGTCTCGCGCTCGGCCTGTTCACGCTGCACCGTTGGACCCGCCATGCGGTGCCCGTCTCCGATCCCGTGTGGATGGAGGCGATCGCACGGGCCGCCGAACCCTTGAGGCGGCCCGTGCGACTGCTCGTCTCGCCGCGCGTGCCCTCGCCGCTGAGCCTGGGCGTGGCGCCGGCGACGATCCTGATCGGGCCCGATACCGAGCGTTCGCCCGACCGCGCCGCCGCGGTGGTCGCTCATGAGATGGCGCATGTGCGCCGCTTTGACTGGCCGGTGATGCTCGCCGCGCGGGTCGCGCTGGCGCTGTTCTGGTTCAATCCGGTCGCCTGGCTGCTGGTTACCGAGCTTGCCCGCCAGACCGAGCTGGCGGCGGACGAGGACGCGGTGACGCGGGTGGCGCGGGCCGATTATGCGCAGACGCTGCTGGCGGTGGCCGGCTGCTGCGGCGCGCATTCGGCGTGCGGCATGGCGGTGACACGCAGCGCGCTTGGCCGGCGGATCCGGCTTGTGCTCGACGCGGCGCCGCGCAAGCCGGCGAGCGGGCTGCTCTGCACCGCGCTGATCGGCAGCATCCCGCTGGGCATCGCGCCGCTGGCGGCGATGCAGCTGGTCGAGAAGCCCTACGTGCAGGTGCCCCGCATGGGCGGTGACCTGCGGGCGGCATTGGCCAGGCTCGAGACGCAGCCGAACCCGGCGCCGGGCGCGCTCCGATTCCGGGCGGCGGCGCCCGTCACGCAGGAGCGCCGACCGCTGCGTGCGCCGCGCGCTGTCGGGCCGGAGCGGGCTTCGCTCGTCGCGCCGACTGTCGCCAGGCAGGAGCGTGCTCCGCTCGTCACGCCACCTGCCGATGTCCGGGAGCAGGCGCCTCTTGATCGCAAGCCTGCGCCGGCAAAGCCTCCTGTGCCCGGCATGGAGGAGGTTTACCTGAGCGGGGCCAAGGCGCGCAGCATGGTCAAGGCGTCGCTGGAGGCAAGCAAGCCGGAAGCGAGTGCGCCGATCAAGCTGTCCTGGAAAACCGGGCCGGATGTGAAGGCCAAGGTGGCGCAGTTGATGGAGGCGGCGGGCCAGTTGCGCGCGGCGGCAAAGGAATATCGTGAAAAGGCGCAGGACCCCGGCCTCTCGCTCGATATCCGCCAGGGGTACCGCAATGCCGCAGAGACGCTGCGGACCGAGGCCTGGAAAATGATGAAGCAGGCGGAGCAGATGAAGGGCGTCCTCTAGCCTCGCGCTGACCCAGCACCACCGAACCAAAGCGCGGCTTTCGCGCCACGGAGCCGGCTTGCCCGGCGCACTGAAGGGAGAATGACGATGCGTTCGATCCTGTTCCTGTCCCTTGTCCTGGCTGGCACCTGCGCGGCGCGGGAGCCCATGCAGCGGCCCGAGCCGTCGGCCCGGCTGGCCTATGCCGACCTTGCCCTCGACACCCCGGCGGGCCGCGACGTGCTGCGTGCCCGGGTGGAGACCGCGGTGCGGGCCTTTTGCCGGGCGCATGGCGATACCGTCACGCCGCAGCTGATCCGCAACGAGACGGGCTATTGCCTCGACACGCTGCGCCAGTCGATGGCCGACGCCATGCCCGAGCCGGTGCGTCGCGCCTATTATCGGCGTTAGGCCTCTCCAACATCGCTCGGGCGGCGACTCGCGAAAGTACACGAAGTACAGGCCAAGCGCGGGGTTTGGGGCGCCTCAAATTGATGCAATTCCCGCCAACGCCGCGCATCTCGCAACAATCTTGCGAGCGCGTGATCCTATTTTCCCAACGGCATCAAGGAGCGGCCGGCGATGGCGCCGGCTGCTCCAGCCCAGCAGGCCAGATCCTACATTGCAAGCGGCGTCAGCCGTCGATGCTAATCCCCAGCGAAGCGTTGACCAGTCCGCCATCGACCGTGATCGTGTCGCCCACGACATAGTCGCCGGCGCGGCTGGCCAGGAAGATCGCGGCGCCGGCCATGTCCTCGTCATAGCCGATGCGCCTGGCCGGGATCGCCTTGGCGACTTCGCCGCCATGGTCGCGCGCCGCCTTGTTCATGTCGCTGGCAAAGGCGCCGGGGGCGATCGAGGTGACGTTGATATGGTCGCGGATCAGCCGGGCGGCCATGCGCTTGGTCAGGTAGATCAGCGCCGACTTGGAGGCGTGATAGCTGTAGGTCTCCCAGGGATTGAGCCGCTGGCCGTCGATCGAGGTGATGTTGATCACCTTGGCCGGGCGCTCCGCCGAGCCGCCGGCCTTGAGCAGGTCGAACAGGGCCTGGGTGAGGAAGAAGGGAGACTTCACATTGAGGTCCATCACCTTGTCCCAGCCCTTTTCCGGGAAGGTGTCGAAGGGCTCGCCCCAGGCGGCGCCGGCATTGTTGACCAGGATGTCGAGCCGCTCCTCGCGCTCGGCAAGCGCAGCGGCGAGGGCCTTGCAGCCTTCCACGGTCGACACGTCCATCGGCAGGGCGATGCAGTTCGGGCCGAGCGCGGCGGCGGTTTCCTCACAGGCCTCGGCCTTGCGCGACGAGACATAGACCTTGGCGCCCTGGGCGACATAGCCCTCGGCGATCATCCGGCCGATGCCTCGCGAGCCGCCGGTGACGAGTGCGATCCGGCCGTCGAGGCGGAAGAGCGTGCTTGTGTCCATTCTGTCCTCTCCAAATTCGTCATCCCGGCGAAAGCCGGAATCCTGTGCGGCTCTTTCGCCGCGCTTCCGCCTGAGACCCCGGCGTTCGCCGGGATGACGGCTATTCTCTTCTACCCACCCCGCTTCAGCGTCTCGCGGGCAATGATCAGCTGCTGGATCTGGCTGGTGCCCTCATAGATCCGGAACAGGCGGACATCGCGGTACAGCCGTTCGATGCCATAGTCTGCGATGTAACCGGCGCCGCCGAAGATCTGCACGGCGCGGTCGGCCACCCGGCCGACCATCTCGCTGGCGAAATATTTGGCGGCGGCGGCTTCCATCGTGGTGTTCTGGCCGGCGTCCTTGGCGGCGGCGGTCTCCAGCACCAGCGCCTTGGCGGCCAGGGCCTCGGTCTTGGAATCCGCGAGCATCGCCTGGATCAGCTGGTGCTCGGCGATCGGCTTGCCGAACTGCTTGCGCTCGCTCGCATAGGCCACGCAGTCGGCAATCAGCCGCTCCGCCACGCCGACGCACACCGCCGAGATATGGAGCCGGCCGCGGTCCAGCACCTGCATGGCGATCCTGAAGCCCTCGCCCTCGGCGCCGAGCCGGTTGGCGGCGGGGACGGGGGTGTCGTCGTACACGACATCGGCCACCCTTGCGCCCTTCTGGCCCATCTTCTTCTCGGGCTCGCCGATGCTCACCCCGGGCAGGTCGCGCGGCACCAGGAAAGCGGAGACGCCGCGGCCCCCCGGCTCGTCGCCGGTGCGGGCCATGACGGTGAAGAGCTCGGCCTTGTCGGCATTGGTGATGAAGCGCTTGGTGCCGGTGAGGCGGTAGACATCGCCATCCTTAACCGCCCGGGTCTTCACCGCGCCGCTGTCCGATCCGACATCGGGCTCGGTCAGGGCGAAGCTGGTGACGATCTCGCCGCTGGCGATCCTGGGCAGCCACTGCGCTTTCTGTTCCGGGGTGCCGGCCATGACGAGGCCCTGCGAGCCGATGCCGACATTGGTGCCGAAGCTCGAGCGGAACGCCGGGGTGGTGCGGCCGAGCTCGATGGCAACCCTGCACTCCTCGAGCATCGTCAGGCCCAGGCCGCCATAGTCCTCAGAGATCGACAGGCCGAACAGGCCGAGGGCCTTCATCTCGTCGATGACCTCCGCCGGGATGGCGTCGGCGGCCTCGACCTCGCCCTCCAGCGGGCGGAGGCGCTCGCTGACGAAGCGGCGGATAGTGTCGATCAGCGTATCGAAGACTTCGGGGTCGAGCGCCATTGCTTCACGTTCCTCAGGTTCGAAGCGGGACGCTATACCGCGAGCGCGGGCTTGGGCAAGCCATACCCGATGTTCCAATCTGTTCCGGTTGACCCTCCGGGTGCGGCACCTATGCTGCGCGGCAAACGGGTCGAGAGGGAACGCAAGGGCATGGACACCAACCAGGCGGCAGTGCCCCCGACACGGCGAATCCGCACCCCCATCATGCTCGCCTATGGCTTCGGCACGGTGGCTTACGGCGTGAAGGATTTCTGCTTCTCGACCTTCCTGCTGTTCTTCTTCAACCAGGTGCTCGGCCTGCCGGCGACCGAGGTGGGCTTCGCGATCATGTGCGCGCTGCTGCTCGATGCGGTGGCCGATCCGGCGATCGGTTTCCTGTCGGACCGGACGCGGAGCCGCTGGGGGCGGCGCCATCCCTGGATGTATGCCTCCGCCATCCCGATCGCGGTGGGCTGGATCCTGCTGTGGAACCCGCCCTCGCTCTCGCATGGCAACATGCTGCTCTGGGTATTCGCCATGTCGGTGCTCGTCCGCACCGCGGTCTCGGCGTACGAAGTGCCGAGCCAGGCGCTGACCCCGGAACTTTCCGCCGATTACGAGGAGCGGACCCGGATCATGTCCTATCGCTTCCTGTTCGGCTGGGCCGGCGGGCTGGTGATGATGATCCTTGCCTATTCCTGGCTGCTCGGGCCCTCGCCGGGCCATCCCAACGGCCAGCTGGTCCGGGAGAACTACCCGGCCTTCTCGCTGGTGAGTGCCGGGCTGATGGTGTTCGCGATCCTGGTTTCGGCCTGGGGCACGCACGGCGAGATCAAGCGGCTGCCCCGTGCCGAGGGCACGCGCCAGTCGCTCGGTGCGCATTTCGGCGAGCTGGGCCGGACGGTGCGGAACCGCGCCTTCTTGATCCTGATGGCGGCGGGGCTCTGCTATTATTGCGCGCAGGGCGTCAGCTTCGCGCTGTCGAGCTATATCTACGCCCATGTCTGGCGCTTCCAGAACCAGGACTTCACGATCATCGCCTTCTCGCTGCTGGTCGGTGCCTATTTCGCCTTTCTCGTCGCGCCCCGGGTCTCGCGCCGGCTGGGCAAGCCCAGGGCGGCGATGTGGCTGATGGCGGCGGCCGCCTTCTGGGTGGCGCTGCCCTATGTCCTGCGCCTCGCCGGGCTGTTTCCCGAGCCCGGCACGACGTGGATGCTGCCTTCGCTGTTCGTCATCTACGTCCTCAATGTGACGTGCAGCATCTCGGCGACGATCCTGGGTTCCTCGATGATGGCCGATGTCGTCGAGCACTCCGAGATCGAGACCGGGCGGCGCAACGAGGGCGTGTTCTTCGCCGGCGCCTTTTTCGTGCAGAAATGCTGCAGCGGCCTGGGCATCTGGGCGACCGGCATGCTGCTCGACCTGGTCGACTTCCCGGCGGTGGCCAAGGTGGGGCAGGTCGCCCCGGCGGCAGTGGATCGGCTGACCATCCTCTTCTCCGTCCTCTACGCCGTGCTCGCCCTGGCGGCGGCGGGCCTCTATCGCTTCTTCCCCTTCGGCAAGGCCGAGCATGAGGCCCGGGTGGCCGTGCTTGCCGGCCGAAGCGCGGAAATGTCCGCCGAGGGCTGACCCCCCGGCGGACATCCTTTCCTCCCCAGGAAAGTCGTTCCTCATCCCTTCCGCCATCCCCGCCGAAGCAGGGATGGCGCGGGGGAAGAGGGAAAGTCGGCGTCCTCAGGCCACGCGGCCCAGGCGGTGATAGAGGTTGGCGTATTTCACGCTCTCGGGAGCGTCCTTCACCTTCTCGAGATGGGTCGCCACCGCGTCGCGGATGAGGCGGAAATCCTCGGTCGAGAAGACGGCGCGGCTGCGCTGGGGTTCGGTCATGGCAATCACTCCTTTCTCAGGTTTCAGGCGGCTTCGGTGGTGACGAACTGGGCGGCTTCGGTGCTCTCGGCCAGCGCCGTGGTGCTGCTCGATCCGCCCGCCAGCGTGGTGGCGATCGCATCGAAATAGCCGGTGCCGACTTCGCGCTGGTGGCGGGTCGCGGTGTAGCCGTTTGCCTCGGCGGCGAACTCGGCCTGCTGCAGCTCCGAATAGGCCGCCATGCCGCGATCCTTGTAGCCCCGGGCCAGCTCGAACATGCCGTAGTTGAGCTGGTGGAAGCCCGCCAGGGTGACGAACTGGAACTTGTAGCCCATCGCGCCGATCTCGCGCTGGAAGCGGGCGATGTCGTCCTTGTCGAGATTCTTCTCCCAGTTGAAGCTGGGCGAGCAATTGTACGCCAGCATCTTGTTGGGGAACTCCTTCTTGATCGCCTCGGCGAAGCGGCGGGCATCGTCCAGGTTCGGCTTCGAGGTTTCCCACCACAGCAGGTCGGCATGCTCGGCGAACGCCAGGCCGCGCTTGATGCAGTGATCGACGCCGGTGCCTTCCCTGAGGCGGAAGAACCCTTCCGGGGTCCGCTCGCCGGTGAGGAACTCGCGGTCGCGCTCGTCGACATCCGAAGTGATCAGGCGCGCGCTCTCGGCATCGGTGCGGGCGCAGATCACCGTCGGCACGCCGGCGACGTCCGCCGCAAGCCGCGCCGCATCGAGGTTGCGGATATGCGCCTGGGTGGGGATCAGCACCTTGCCGCCGAGATGGCCGCACTTCTTCTCCGAGGCGAGCTGGTCCTCATAATGCACGCCCGCGGCGCCGGCGGCGATATAGGCCTTCATGATCTCGAAGCAGTTGAGCGGGCCGCCGAAGCCGGCCTCGGCATCGGCGACGATCGGCATGAACCAGTCGCGCTTGGCGCCGCCTTCCATATGCTCGATCTGATCGGCGCGCTGGAGCGTGGCGTTGATCCGCTTTGCCAGCTCCGGGCCGGCATTGGCGGGATAGAGCGACTGGTCGGGATACATCTGGCCGGCGGTGTTGGCATCGGCCGCGACCTGCCAGCCCGACAGGTAGATCGCCTTGAGTCCGGCGCGGACCATCTGCATCGCCTGGTTGCCGCTGAGCGCGCCCAGGGCGTTGATGTAATCCTCGGTCTGCAGCAGCTCCCACAGCTTCAATGCGCCGCGGCGGGCGAGCGTGTGCTCGATGGGGAGCGAGCCGCGCAGCCGCTCGACATCCTCCGGCGTGTACGGACGCACGATGCCGTCGAACCGGCCGGTGGGGGCGGGGATCAGGTCTTCGAAGCGCGTCGGCATTGTGTGTTCCTTGACTAGGTTGCCCAGTCTGTATGGATATTTCTTGAGTCCCTTTGCAGTCGGTGTGCGCATTTGTGAGGGTCTGGGTGTTGAGGCGGCTTTCCTTTGCCTTGAAAGGTTGTAAATTATTTACAATTGGGATCGACTCGTTCGGAGTGAACGTATCGGGAACATTTGGTGTAGGACAGCATCTATTCTCCTCCCTGGAAGGGAGGGGCTAGGGACGGTTGGGGGCCTGGCGATACGGATGAGTCTGGTGTGACTGCACCCTATCGCGAGCATTCCACCCACCCCGACCCCTCCCTTCCAGGGAGGGGAGTTTTTGAAGGCGGAATTGGATGGCCGAACAGAAGCTCTTCGCGGGACATGCCGTGCGCCGGCTGCGGCGGCAGCTGCTGCTGACCCAGGCGGCGATGGCCGAGGCGCTGGGGGTGTCGGCCAGCTACCTCAACCTGGTCGAGCGCAACCAGCGGCCGGTTTCCGCCACGCTGATGCTGCGGCTGGCCGAAGTGTACGACTTCGATCCGCGCAAGCTGGCGGCGGCCGAGCCGGGCGGGGGGATGGAAGCGCTGCGGCGGCGGCTGGCGGATCCGCTGTTCGCCGATCTCGAGATCGACCGGCAGCAGATGGAGGAATGGCTGGCGGGCGCGCCGGGCGGGGCGGAGGCGTTCGCGCGTGCCTATGACCGGCTGGGCGGCGGTGGGCCGGCGGCGGATGCGGGGGCGGGCGATCCCGGGCGGCAGGTGCGCCGCGAGGTCGAGCGCTGGCGCAACCATTTCGCCGATCTCGACGCGGTGGCCGAGGCGCTGGCCGACGAGTTGCGCCAGACCGCCGGCGATCCCTATGGCGCGATGGCCGAGCGGCTGCGGGTGAAGCACCAGCTCTCCGTGCGCATCCTGCCGGCGGATGTGATGCCGGGGCTGCTCAAGCGGCTCGACCTGCATGCGCGGCAGGTGCAGCTCTCCGAGCTGCTCGATGTGCCGGGGCGGACCTTCGCGCTGGCCGAGCGGCTCTCGCAGGAAGCGCGGGGCGAGATCGAGGCGCTGGTGCGCGGTGCCGGGCTCGATCGCGCGGGCGAGCGGCTCTACACGCGGCATCTGGTCGGCTATTTCGCGGCGGCGCTGGTGATGCCCTATGGCCGGTTCCTGCGGGCGTGCGAGCAGAGCGGCTATGACATGGAAGTGCTGCAGCGACGCTTCGGGGCGAGCTTCGAGCAGGTGGCGCACCGGCTGACCACCTTGCAGCGGGTGGGCGCGCGCGGGCTGCCCTTCTTCCTGATGCGGATCGACCGGGCAGGGCAGGTCTCCAAGCGCTTTGCCGGCGCGAGTGGATCGGCGCTGGTGGAAGGTCCCGGCCTGTGCCCGCTATGGAATTTGACCGAGGCGTTCGGCCGGGCGGACGAGACGCTGCGCCAGCTGGTCGAGACCGAGGACGGCGCGCGCTGGTTCACCCTCGCCCAGGCGCGGACCCCGCAGGGCGCGCGCGGGGTGAAGGCGCGCTTCTCCATCGGCATCGGGCTGGCGGCGGCTGAGGCGCGGGTGCTGTCCGCGGCGCGGGGCGTCGACCTGGCGGGCGAGGCGGTGCCGGTGGGGCTGGGCTGCCGGGCCTGTACCCGGCCGGATTGTGCGCAGCGCAGCGCGGCCCCGGCGGGTCGCGCGGCGCTGGCGAGCGAGCGCGAGAGCGGGGTTACGCCGTTCGGCTTTGCGGGGGATTAGGAGGCGGGGATTGGGAGGGATATAGCTTGCGCCACACCCCTCCGATGACGATACCGGGGCCGCGTTAGCGGCGGCTTTGGCCCTTTGTTTCGTCATTGCTGAGCGCAGCGCCGGCAAGCGTCGCGATCTGCTTCTTATTCGGAACCACTCGACCAGCCAGCACATTCGACGCAAGGGTCGAAACGGCGGGGGTGGTCTGCTTCTTCGGAGCCGACGGACGGCTCGGGGGCTTGGGCTTGGCCATTAAATTAAGACCTTCTCACTAGGGTCAAATTAGACATATGACGCATAACGCGCTATAAGAAGGTCGCTGAGGTGCCCGGCAAGGCATCCCAGCGACCGGTATCACTGCCCTATTATGAGCAGTGGGTAGCGAATTGGCGGCAACCAATCCGTCTTCCCGAGGGAATGCGCGAGCATCCCGAGTTACCTTCCTGCGGGGTCAGAGCACCCCCGCTGTGCAGACACACAGTTTCGGACCGACGACCTGCGAGCCTCACGGCTCGCGGGCGTCACCGTGCGTAATGATGCCACTGCGCCCGGCTTCGCCATGATACTGCACCTATATACAAAAATCAAACTCGTATTGTTGTTCGTATGGAATACTGTATTCTGTGCGAGCTACACGTGGAGGCTGCAGTGAACGATCTACATTTTGAGCAACCGATCGCACTTCGCGATGCCCTTGTGAAGCGCCTGAGAGATATTGAAGAGCAGATGGATCAGTTGCATCGCGAGGCTGAAAGCATTCGGGATGACCTCGATGTCACCGAGCGGTTTCTATCTGTATGGCGGCGGACAAACAATGTGCAGGGACCTCCGCAAGCGCCCGTATCGGTGCCAACACGGCAATACGAAATTCGTAGCGACGTGCCTCTCCCCAAGCGGCGACCGAAGAACCCCTCTCGTGAAAAGGTCGTCAACGAGGCTCTGAGCCTCATTGAAAGGGCGGGTAAGCCGCTAAGCCGACAGGAGCTGTATGACCGGCTGAAGCTTGCTGGTGTGGAAGTGTTCGGTAAAGACCCGCAGATGGTTCTCAGTACGATGCTCTGGCGCTCTCAGGATCGGATCGTGAGGCTAGGAAACTTCGGATACTGGCCTAAAGAAGAACCGTACCAACCGGCAAACTACATCCCTGAGATTGACGAATTCATGGGCGTTGCGACGCACGAACCTGATGGGGAGCTTGAGGACCCGGAAGACGAAGCGGAAGTTGCTTCTGAGAGCGGCGACTAAGTTGCAACTGGTTGCAAGGCCTCGAGGATAACGTTTTCATCCAAGATGGCTTACCATTGATGCAGAGAAACACTGGCCCCCGGCTTTCGCCGGGGATCAGTGCGGTATGCGCGGCGCCCTCAGCCCATCTCCCCCAGCAGTTCCGCCAGCTGGGCGAACTGTTCGGGCAGGCCTTCGCTGCCGCCGATATTGGCGTCGAGCGCTTCCTTGGAGGGGTGGCGTTCGTGGAAGGTGAGCAGGGTCTTGCCGTCCCGCTCCTCGAAGGTGACGGTGGAGATCGGGCCGTCCTCGCTCTCCTCGTTGGTCCAGACGATGCGCTGGTTGGGGACCACTTCGAGATACTTGCCGAAGAACGCCCAGACCTGGCCGCCCTCGCCGTCGAACTCGATGCGGTAGCCGCCGCCGACGCGGACATCGAGCTGGCGGACATGCATCGGCGCGCCGAGCGAGGCGGGTACCCACCAGCGCTGGAACAGCTCGGGCGTGGTCCAGGCGCGCCAGACGAGGTGCGGCGGGGCGTCGAACAGGCGGGTGGCCTCGACTTCGGTGTCCGAGGTGCGCGTCACCTTGGTGGCGCCGAGTTCAGTGGCGTTCAGGCTCATCCAAATTCTCCTGGGCTTTGAGTTCCGCGATGACCTGGTCGAGCGCATCGAAGCGCGCGTTCCAGAGCTGGTGATAGCCGGCGATCCAGGCCGCCTCGTCGGCGAGGCCCTGCGCGCCGAGCCGGCAGGTGCGCACCCGGCCGATCTTCTCGGTGACGACCAGCCCGGCGCGCTCGAGGACGTGGATATGCTTCTTCATGCCGGTGAGGGTCATGTGGAAGCGTTCGGCAAGATCGGTGATCGACGCTTCCGCGCGTGCGAGTTGCTCGAGCACGCCGCGGCGCGTGGCGTCCGACAAAGCGGCGAAGGAAGCGTCGAGGCGGGCGGTGGCTGAAAACTGAACCATGTGGTTCAGTGTTAGCCTATCGCGGATTTGCATGCAAGCGCAGGGAACCGTGTGCGGCCGCTGCCGGTTGCCCCTGCCGAGAGAGGAGCATCCCCATGGAAACCATGCAGCTGCATCGCGGGCGGTTGATCGATCATATCCAGCTGGTCGTGCGCGACCTGGGCGCCAGCCGGCGTTTCTACGGGAAGGTGTTCGAGGTGATCGGCGTGCCGATCGCGGGCGAGGGCGAGGAGTTTTTCTGGGCGGACGAGCTGTTCATCTCGACCGCCGACAGCGAAGCGGCGGCGGGCAAGCTCACCGGCAGGCACCATATCGCCTTCCAGGCCAGGGACCGGGCTATGGTCGATCGCTTCCATGCGGAGGGGCTGGCGGCGGGCGGCACCGACAATGGCGCACCGGGCGAGCGGCCCTATCATCCCGGCTATTACGGCGCCTTCCTGATCGATCCCGACGGCAACAATATCGAGGCGGTGTTTCACGGCCCGGCCGAGGTTTCGGCGGAGAGCGTGGTGGTTACGTTCGAGGCGTGATCTCAGGCCGGCTCGGCGGACGAGGCCGCGGGTTTCCTGCGCGAACGCCGGCGGCGGGGCTTCCCGCTGATGAAATCGTTGATCCACCAGGCGACGAGGACCATGCTGATGACGATCTGCGCCGAGTACAGGGCGCGCACTATGCTGTGATTGGGCGCGATGTCCCCGAAGTTCGCGGTGGTCGCCCCGCCCAGGCTGAAATAGAGAAAGTCGAGATAGCCGAGCTTCGCCTTCGCCGCGGTGAGATAGGCGGCGAACGCATCGTACAGCCTGCCGTTGAGATCGTAGATCGAGAGCTGGTGGTCCGACAGGCGCTTCTCGAGCGCGGCGGTCTCCCTGAGCCGGGCCAGATAGGCCTGCTGCGCGGGCTGGCGCTGGAACGCGTTGAGGTTCTTGAGGATGTGATCGCTGGCATCGATGTCCGCCTGGATCGCCTTGACCCTGAGCTCCGCCGCCTTGATTGCCAGGTCCGCATGCCTGATGGCATCGGGGCCCGCCGGAAGCTCCTCGTTGGTCCTGGCGTGATGGGCGTCGAGAATGTCCTGCTGCTGCCTGGCGATCGCGGCGAGCTGGCTGTCGAACGGCGCGGTCCTGGACTTGCGATAGGCCTCGGCCTGGCGCCACATGCTGGCCTGGAACGGCACATTGTCCTGCTGCTCCGCCTTGCGCCGCGCGTCGAGCGCCCGGCGTTCGCCGTCGATCACGGCGGTGCGCGCCTGGAGATCGCGATAGGCGCCGCGGATCCGGGCGACGGCGGCATCGACATCGGGATCGGTGAATTGCGGCAGCGGGCGGCCCGAGGTGACGCTGTAGGAATGCGCGGCGAGATAGAGATCGAGCGGCAAGTCGTTGAGCTTGCTCTCGACGCGGAAATAGTCGGGCCGCCACTCCCAGATCTGCTGATAGACGAACGCCATCCCGACGACCTGCACGGCCAGGGCGATCGATTTACAGTGTCGGCCAATCCGGCCGGACCAGGTGCGCTTCATGTTTCCCCCGATGCCGCGGACCATAGGGGGCGGGCGCCGGGGGAGGCAATGGCGCCTGGCCGGCCTCAGCCCCTCTCCCGCATTTCCTTGAGCCAGCGGGCGCGGAGCTGGGCGGCGCTGCCGGGGATCGATGCGTCGAGGAACTCCGCCGCCAGGATCCGGTCGAGCCGGAAGGTGCGGAAATCGGCGCGCAGCTCGCACCAGGCGAGGACCATGCGGGTGGCGTCGGCATAGCCGATCATCAGCGGCCAGACCGTGCGGCTGGTCGCCCGGCCCTGCTCGTCGGCATAGTCCAGGCGCAGCTTGCGGCCGGCGCGGATCCAGGCGCGCAGCTGGGTGGCGTCGATGCCGTCGACCGGGCGATCGAAGGCGGGTACCGCGCGGGCGGCGGGATTGCCGAGGAACGGGCGCATCTCCTCGGGCAGCACCGCGGCGATCTTGGCGAGCAGGTCGCTGGCGGCGCGGGCGAGGCTCTCATCGGCATGGCCGGCGACCCAGGTGGCACCGAGCGCGACCGCGTCGATCTCGTCGGCGGTGAGCATCAGCGGCGGCAGGTCGAAGCCGCTTTCGAGGACATAGCCGATCCCCGCCTCGCCGCGGATCGGCACGCGCTGGCCGATCAGCGCGGCGATGTCGCGATAGACCGAGCGCTTCGAGGTCTCGAGCTCGGCGGCGATCGCGTCGGCGGTCACCGGGCGCGGGGAACGCCGAAGGATCTGGACGATCTGGAAGAGGCGATCCGCTTTCCGCATTTGCTTGTTCCTTGGCGGCACCAGCCCGCTCCCCCACCCAGTGTTAGGTGAACAGCGCCCCGCGCTGTTCACGTCATGCTGGGGGCATGACCGACCTAACACTCCCATAGAATACTGCCGTTGGGAGGCCGGGTGGGGGAGCGGGCCGGCACCGCAAATCTACTGCCACGCTGCTGACACCATGCTGGCAGCAGCGTGACAGTAGGTCGAGTCCCGACACAGACAAACGGGAGTTCGGGACATGACGACGAAGACCTATCAGGGCAGCTGCCATTGCCGCGCGGTGACGTTCGAAGCGGATATCGACCTCGCGGCGGGCACCGGAAAGTGCAATTGCAGCTATTGCCGCAAGCGCCGCAACTGGGGCGTGGTGCTCAAGCCCGACCAGTTCCGGCTGCTCTCTGGCCGCGATGCGCTGGGCGAATATCAGTTCGGCACGAAGAGCGGGCATCACCGCTTCTGCGTCTATTGCGGGATCGCGCCGTTCGGCGACGGGCATGTCGAGGCGATCGGCGGCGATTTCGTCTCGGTGCAGGTCCTGTGCCTCGACGATGTGCCGCTGGCAGAGCTGGAGGCGGCGCCGGTCCGCTATGCCGACGGTCTGCACGACGCCTGGTGGCAGGAGGCCGAGGAGAAGGCGATCCTGTAGGAAGAGGCCGGCGGACGCGCCGGAGTTCTTCGCGGCCAATAGGCGGCGGATTTATTGAAGAGGACAATTATCAGTTTGCGGATGTCGGCGCGGAGTAACTTGCGCTTCCGCTGTTCATGGTTACTATTTCCTTTGTTCGGGTAATCATGAGCTGGGGGGTAGCATGATATTTCGTTCGCATCTGACGGTTTTCACTCTGGTGGCGGCGTGCGCGCCGCTGCCTGTTCTGGCGCAGGGCGCCGAAGCCGTGTCCGGTTTCCGGAACGGGCTGAAGGGGCGGATCGTCGAGCAGCGCGCGCAGGGCGTGGATCCGCAGCGCGATTCGGCCAACAAGATCGATGCCGGCTATTATCGGCTGCGTTTCGAGCAGACCGCCATCGCCGACGCGGCGATCTGCCCGCGCGCGGCGTTCAAGTCGGGAGAAGAGTTCGCGAAATGGCGAAGCGACGAGGGCGGGCTCTACCAGCAGATCTTCGACAAGAAGGGCGTCTGGAGCCTCACCGCGCGGGTGGGCCTGCGCGCGCGGGGAAGCGAGCGGACGTCGCGCGAGCTGCGCCTGATCGCGGTCGAGAATCCCGAGGAGAAGAACTGCAAGCTGAAGATCGCCGGCAGCCAACAGGGCGATGACGATGTGCTGGACGCGGCTTCGCTGCTGGTACCGTTCGACCCGACCAACACGATCTACGAGGACCGGCTCACGGTCGCGTTCAAGTCGGTCTACAAGCTGGAGCCCAACAGCCAGCGGCTCGACCAGCTCTGGGCGGGGATCAACCTGTTCGCCACCACGATCTCGGCGGGGCTCGGCCCGATCGTCGGCGCGGCGACCCCGCTGGGGAAGACCGAGACGGCGAAGCTGCTGACGACCGATGTCGAGACGGAAGCGCCGGCCAGCTTCGAGGCCGATCCCGGCCAGGGCACCCGGGCGAACCGGGTGTTCGTCTATCTGGGGTTCCCGCCGCTGCCCAGGACGCTCCCCGCGACGCTCACGGGCGGCATGACGATCTCGCTCAACTATCAGGCGTCGCTGTTCCGCAAGGGGCAATATTATTCGACGACCTTCACCCAGACCAATCCGATCCGCGCCAATGAGGTGCTCAACGCGACGCCGATCCCGGCCGAAGCCGCGGGGGGCAATTTGCGCACGGTGCGCCAGGCGCTGGCGACGGGCGTGTTCGACGGCCTGAACAATGCCACTTCGGCCGCGGGCTTCGACGGGGCCTGCTCGACCGCCCGCCCGGCGCTGAAGGCGCTCGACCTGTCCGAAGTCGATATCGATGCGTTCCTCTGGGCGGTCGCGGCCAGGTCCAGCCATGAAGCGGTGCGCGATCATCCCGGCAAGCTCACCTGTTTCGGTACCGAGGGGCGCGCCAATCTGGCCAAGCTGGGGGTCGTCGTCACCGATGAGGTGCCGCCGCCGCCACCCACGACGCAGGCGCCCCTTCTGGCGATGCATGCCGCGATGACCAGCTTCGGCGGGATCATCCAGGCGCCCCCGGGGACGCCGCTCAATCCCGACCTGACGGTGCGCTTCGCCGACAAGATCAGGATCGTCCTGGCCGACGATGCGGCGCAGGCGCTGATGCCGCAGTCCGAGATCAGCTTCGAGCGCCCGCGCGACGAAGCGCTGACTCTGCTCAACCAGAACTTCTCCAATATCGGCTGCTTCGCGCCGCGACAGGGCAGCGATACGCTGATGCTGCCGCTGCGGCCGAACTTCTTCCCACTCCCGGCCAATGGCCGGGCGGCGGCGGCGCTGGTGCTGTCTCGCGAAGCCACGCCGCGACCCTTCATCTTCTCGTTCGGCTTCGATCCGGTGCTTCAGGGCGGGAATGCGAAGATCGCGACGATCCTGATCGGACGGCGCGGAGCGGGAACCGATGATGTGGTCAAGGAACTGACCGTCAACCGGCGCCCGAAGAGCTGCACCGAGACCTGGATGAACGACGCGTTCAATCCCTGAGGCCGGGTGCGGCGGAGCCGTGGAAAATGCGAAAGGCCGGGGCGCGAACCCCGGCCTTTCCGTTTGCGTGGACCGGCGATCAGAAGGACGTGCTGAGCGTGCCGAACACCTGGCGCGGGGCCGAGGAGTGGAACACCACGATGCTGCCCGCCGCGTCGTCCGGCGCGAAGACGCTGCTGTCGAAGTTCGACGCGTAGCGCTTGTCGGTCAGGTTGGTGACGTTCAGGGAAAGCTTGAGGCTCTTGAGCCCGGCGAGATCGCCGAAATCATAGCCCATGCCGAGATCGACGGTGGTGTAGCCGCCGAAGCTTTGGTCGTTGGTGTAGGTATAGTAGCGGCGGCCGGTATACTTGCCCTGGACCGAGGCGGAGAAGCCGCCGGTGTGGAGGGTGAGCACGCTGGCAAGCATCTCCTTGGGCGTGTCCACCTGCTGCTTGCCGGCAGTCATCTTCACCACGCAGGTGGTGGTGCACCAGTTGAGATTCTCGTCATAGGTCGACTTGTTGTACGACGCCGAATTGTACCAGCTCAGCCAGGGCGTCGCCTTCCACAGCACGCCGAGCTCGACACCCTTGCTGGTGACGCCGCCGGCATTGTGGAAGCTGTTGCCGCAGCCCGGGTTCTGCTGCTGGTTGGTCGGGCAGGGGTTGTACTGCAGCAGGCGGTTCTCGAACTTGACGTAATAGCCGCTGAGCGCGACCTGGAGCGGGCCGCCGACATAGCGATAGCCGCCCTCGACGCTCTTCGAGGTTTCGGGCGTGAGATACTGGCCCTGCTGGTTCCACACGGTCTGCGAGACCGACTGCGGCCCGAGTTTGAAGCCGCCCTGGTACATGGCCATGTTTTCGGCATAGCTGGCGAACAGCTCATGGCCGGGCGCGACGTTCCAGTGGACGCCGACCTCGGGAAGGAAATTGTCCTTGGCGACCAGCGAGCCAGTGGCGAACTGGCTCGAGGCGGGCGGCGCGGTGACGGCGATGCCGCGGATCGCATAGGCGTTCGAGCGCGAATAGGTGCTCTTGAAGCCGAAATCGACGGTCAGCGCGTCGTCGAACAGGCGCACCGTGTCCTGCACGAAGAACTGGTGGGTCTTCCAGCGGGTCTCCTGCACCCACTGGGCGGTGTTGGGCACGCCGCCGAGGAACTGGGCGAGGCTGAACACGCCGGTGACGTTGGTCCAGATATAGCGCGCGGCGCTGCTGGTGTTCTGCTCGACCCACAGGCCGGCCTGGAGCTCGTTGAAGCCCAGCTTCCAGGTCAGGCTGCCGACCACGCCGGTGCGATCGATCGTGTAGCGCGTGTCGCGGATCTGGACGGGCAGGTCGTCCGCGGTCGATGTGGTGCCCTGGTTCGACAGGCCCGCGATCCAGTTGTTGCCCGCGCCCTTGTCATTGTGATGATAGACCTGGGTGCGGACGCTGAGGTTGCCGGTCAGGTCGAAGTCGCCGGCCAGGTAGAACAAATTGTCGTTGCGCAGGATCTGGCCGTTGGTGAAGGTGACGTCCGCGTTCTTCTGCGGCGAGGGGGCGGCGGCGCACTTGATCGGCGTGGTGGTCACCGTGCAGGCGGCGACGCCGAGATAGCGGTTCCAGTCGGGCGCATAGCCGGCCCAGTCCCAGCCGAGCCGGTTCAGCATGTCCTTCGACAGATAGGGATCGTCGGCCTGGTTGGTGCGCGACACGTCGGCGAAGGCCGTGATCCTGATGCCGTCGGCCTGGTACTGGAGCTTGGCGTTGAGCTGCTTGCCGTTCGACCAGTTATAGGCGCCCTGGTTCACGAACAGGTCCTGCTCGACATATTGCGCCGAGACATAGGCCGAGAAGCCGCCATGCTCGCCGGTGTCGATGCGGACGAAGCCGCGACGGCTCTTCTCGCTGCCGGCGGTGATGCTGGCCGAGACGCCCATTTCCTTCTTCGGATCGCTGCTGAAATAGGTCAGCGCGCCGCCCAGATTGCTGGTCGAGGGGATGGCCAGGCCGGCGATGCCGGTGGCGAGATCGGCGCGGCCGAGATTCTCCGAGATCAGCGCGCGGCTGATCGTGAGGCCGTTGTAGTTGTTATAGGCACCGTCGCCGAGCGGCATGCCGTCGAGCGTGTAGCCGAGATGCGTGGTGTTGAAGCCGCGGACCTGCAGGGTGAGCGACTGCTCGTTGGTGCCGAGCGCGTCGATCGACTGGGCGCTGACACCCGGCAGGAAGTTGAGCGCCTTCTGCACGCTGGTGCCCGGCGGCAGCGTGTCGAGGTTCGAGGGGAGCAGGGTGGAGACCGAGCGGGTCTGGCCGCTGCCGATCACGACGATGGTGGCGTCGCTGCCGGTGTCCTCATCGGCGACGGCGACGGTGCTGTCGGCGGTCTGGGCATGCGCGGCGGGCGCGAGCGAAACCAGCGCGGCCGAGGCCATCAGAACGGCATAAGCGTGGCCATGGCGCAGCCGGCGGCGCGAAAATTCGGTCATGTGATCTTTCCCATCCCGGCGACCGGCTGGCCGCCCTCGACCGGGCGGCTAGGCAGGGTTGGGGACGGTACCGTTACGGGAGCGCGACAGTTTGATGACGCGGGGGCGGTTGGCCATGCTGCGTTGCCAAATGGCAACAATCCGCAAGGTTCTTGGTGGCGCTTTCGCTCCGGGGAACGGAGCGTCCAGTGCCGTTTGCAAGCAATCGCGGGCAAGCGTCGGTTTTTGTTGCTGCAGCACCGTGAACATGCAGGATGCCGCCCGAAAGAGGGGAGAGCGTTTCATGCGTCGAGTGGTGCGTTTCGGATTGATGGGGCTGCTGGCATTGGGAGCCGCCGCGCCGGCCGCGGCCAGGGGGCCGGACATGGATGCCGCGGTGAAGGCGGCGATGGCCGAGACCGGGGCGAAGGGCGTCGCGGTCGCGCTGATCGACAAGGGCAAGGTCGTCTCGGTGAAGACCTGGGGCGATCGCAACGCCAAGGGCGATCCGCTGACGCCCGACACGATCATGTACGGCGCGTCGCTGACCAAGGCGGTGTTCGGCTATCTGGTCACCCAGCTGGCGGAAGAGAAGAAGCTCGATCTCGACGCGCCGATCGCGGCGATGCTGCCCAGGCCGATCCCCGACTACGGCAATCTCGATGCCTATGGGCATTGGGGCGACCTGGCCGGCGATGCGCGCTGGCGGAAGGTGACGCCGCGCCACGTGCTCAACCACGCCACCGGTTTCGCCAATTTCGCGGTGCTCGAGCCCGATGGCAAGCTGCGCTTCCACTTCGATCCGGGCAGCAATTACGGCTATTCGGGCGAGGGCATCTCGCTGCTCCAGTTCGGGGTGGAGAAGGGGCTGGGGCTGAGCGTGGAGGCCGAGCTGCAGCGCCGCTTCTTCCAGCCGCTGGGCATGACGCGGACCAGCCTGATCTGGCAGGACAGCTTCGGCACCAATTTGGCGGACGGCTGGGACGAGAACGGCAAGACCGAGCCGCATGACGACCGCAGCCGGGTGCGCGCGGCGGGATCGATGGACACGACGATCCACGACCTGGCGATCCTGGCGGCGGCGATGGTGCGCGGCCAGGGCCTGTCACCGAAGTGGCGCGCCGAATATGTGCGCGGCACCCAGAAGATCCCGAGCCGGACGCAGTTCCCGACGCTGAACAACCCGGCCAAGCCGGGCGAGGGAACGCGCGCGAAGGCGGCGCTGGGCGTGATCGCCTTTACCGGGCCGCAGGGCGCGGGCTGGCTGAAGGGCGGGCATAACGAGGTGACCGCGAACACTTTGGTCTGCCTGGAGAAGGGCCAGCGCTGCGTGCTGATCCTGGGCAATGACGTGCGGATCGAGAAGGCCTTCCCGAAGCTGGTGAAGGCGGCGCTGGGCGATACCGGCGTGCCCTATGCCTGGGAATATGGCTTCAAGGACTGAGGCCGGAGGGTTGCGGCAGCCGGTGGCGCGCCGGCTGCCGCCTTCGCGCGACCCTCAGGGTTTGCCCAGCGCCGAGGACAGGTCGAATTCGGTGAGCGGCTTGCCGTAATAGTCGCGCACGACCAGGCGCACGGGCTTCACGTCGAACGGCATCGGATAGACATAGGTCAGCGGGGCGGTGCCGTCCTTCTCCAGATAGACGCTGGTCGTCATCCGGTCCGTGCCGTCGCGGCCATAGCCATTGCCGTCATGCTTGTAGGACTGGCCGTCCGAGCCGATGAGGGTCCAGCTGTTATAGTTGTTCCAGATGCTGCGCCGGATCGTCTGGTCGTTGCGCATCGTCAGCGTCACTTCGACTGCGCCCGAGCGCTGGCGGCGGACGGCGTCGAGCCGGGTGAGGAAATAGCCGGTGTTGCGGAAATCGCCGGTGACGCTTGCCGACGTCGCGGCCGGGGCGGGCGTCGGTGCCGGAGCCGGCGTCGGCGTTGGGGCCGGAGCAGGTGCCGGTGTGTCCTTCGTGGTCGCGGTGCCCGTCTTTCCCGTCGATGCCGGTGCCGGCGCCTTTCGCCGCGGCTGCACGGGGATATCGACACTGGTCGCGGCCTGCGCCTTGAGCAGCAGGCCCTGCTTGGGCTGGGCCAGTTCCTTGATCGTGATCGAGCTGACCATTTCCTGCTGGGCGCGCGGCAGGTCGAACGAAGGCGTGACGACGACTTCCTTGAGCGCCGCGACCGGAGAACTCGGCGCATAGACGATCTGCTTCGCGACGGTCCTGGTCGCGGCGCCGGCGCCGCTGTTGAGGGCGAACTCGAAGACGGACTGCGGCGGAAGCGACATCACCGTCTTGTTCTTCGCGGTGATGCTCACCGTCATGCTGGTGGGCGTCTTGTACTGCAGTTCGCTGACCCGCACGGTCCAGCGGCCCAGGCTGAAGAACCCCTGGTCGTTGAACTTGATGGGATCGCCGCTGGTATCGGGCGGCGGGGTATCGGCCGGCGGAGGGGTCTGCGTTGGCGTTGGGGTCGCGCCCGGCGGCGCCGGCAGGTCGACGACGGCGTTCGCCTGGCTTGCCGGGAAGAGCGGGCCCCGGATCCTGTCGATCGTGGTGACCTTGACCGATTTTAGCTTGGCCCGGTCCGCCGCGGGCAGGCGGAAGGACGCGTAGACGACCACTTCCTCGCCCGTCTTGACCTGCGGGGGAAGGGAGGAGCCGGGCATGGTCGTCCGCGCGAAATCGGCCTTGGGATTGCCGGTGGAAGGCGGGCGTGGGGCGCCGGCGGACAGGATGTCGTAGCTCAGCCCCGTCGCCTCATGGCTGCTCGCGCCGTTCAGGCTGAGCTGGAACGAACCGCTGGCGGTCTGCGGCAGGGGCGAAGCGTTCTTCGCGGCGATGGCGACGATGACGTTCGGGGTCTTCCCGTCGTCTTCCGGGCTATAGTAGACGCCGGCCTTGCGCAGCAGCCATCTGCCGAGCGTCTGCGGCTGCGCGCTGGCGAGGGTGAAGCCGGCAAGCGTGGCCTCGGGTGGCGGGGCCGGCGTCGGGTTCGGGTCCGATCCTGGCCCCGGATTGTTGGAGCCGCCGCCAGCCTCCTTCACCAGAAGCCGTATGCGGGGAAGGCCGTGGTCTGCCTGGAACTCGCTTGTGTAGCTGCTTGCCCATTGCCGCGGCGTGACCTCCGCGCTCACCAGCAGCGCCCGGCCGTTATAGGTCGCGCTGATTTCGTATTTGTCGGGCCGCAGGCCGCTTATGACATGGCCCTCGCCGCCCGTGTAACGCGCAGTGCGCGTGATCGGGGTGCCGCCGCCCACGGGTTTCGCCGTGACGACGACCTTGGACAGGTCCAGTGTTTCATAGGTCTGGGCAATGACGTTGATCACGCCGCCCAGGCCATAGTCGCTCAGCCGATCCGGGTTTCCCCGCAGCTCGACGAAGCGGAGCTGGAAGTTGCGGGTCGCGCCGGTGGCGCTGCTGAACTCCTCGCTGGTTTCGGGCAGCAGCTCGAACCGCCAGCCCCGATAGACGGCATAGGCATAGCCGGACCACTTGCCCTTTGGCTGGGTGACGGCAACGCGGTAATAGCCCTTGTCGTCGGTGGTGGTTGCCTTGTTGCTCTGGTTGTTGGTGCCGCCGCCGTCGGACGTGTAATAGGCCGAGACCTCGGCATTGGGGATGCCCTGGCCGTTCTCGTCGGTGACGCGGCCCTGCATATAGGTGTCTTCCTGCGCGGCGGCATCGACCGCCACCACGCAGGCCAGGGCCGCGAGGGAGACCGAGGCGGTCCGAACAAATCCCACCTGATACATGCTTACTCTCGCCACAGAAGATTTGAGCGGGACGCTGCTCCCGTGGCGACGGGCGGGACAGTAATAAGCGATGAAAGCGGAGCGTCGCGATGCGGGGCCCGCGGCGGCGCTAGCGGGCTGGCTCCGCCCGGCTCTGCAGATAGGCGATGATGTCCGCGCGATCGAGCGGATCGGAGACGCCCGAGAATTGCATGGTCGTGCCGGGGACGCGCCCGGCGGGATTGGCGATCCAGGCGTCGAGCGTCTGCGCGTCCCATGTGCCGCCGGTATCGCGCAGCGCCGCCGAATAGCCGAAGCGCTGGCTGTTTCGCCCCATCGGCCGGCCATAGACGCCGTAGAGATTGGGGCCGCCAAGGTCGGGCGCGCCCGGGTTGATCCGGTGGCATGCCGCGCACCGCCCGAACTTGCGCGCGCCGATCTCGGCATCGGCTACCTTGAGCAGCGCCTCGAGCGACGGGTTGGGCCCGGCCTTTCGCAGCCGCGCGTCATGCTGGTCGCCCGAGCATCCGGCGAGGAGGGCGGTGGCGATCAGGGCACCGGCGGAAGCGACGCGCGCGAACATGGCGCGGAGCTAGGGGCTCCCGCGCCCGGTTCCCATGGGACGAATTGTCCGGGTGGTCAGGCGCCGGCGGCGGTGAGCCTGTCGAGCTGCGCCTTGCCGAGCGTGACGTTCCAGCTGCCGACCAGCTCCTCGGCCTGGGCGACCGAGGTGGCGCTGGCGATCGGGGCGGTGACGCCGGGCTGGGCGGCGAGCCAGGCCAGGGCGATCTGGGCGAGGGTGGCGCCGGTCTCGGCGGAGATTTCGTCCAGCGCGGCGAGCATGGCCGGGCCCTTGCCCTCCATGAACGCGGTCATCCGGCCGCCACGCACCGATTTGCCGAGATCGGCTTCGGAACGGTACTTGCCGGTGAGATAACCCGAGGCGAGCCCGTAATAGGGCACGCAGCCGATATTATACTCGACGCACAGGTCCTGCAGCTCGCCTTCGTATTTGTGGCGGCTGAGCAGGTGATATTCGTTCTGCAGCGCGCGGTAGTGCGGCAACCCCTCGCGCGTGGCGATGTCGAGCGCGGACTTGAGGCGCATCGCGTGGAAGTTCGACGCGGCGATCGCCTGGACCTTGCCGGCCTGGATCAGCTTGTCGAACGCGGCGAGGACTTCCTCCTGCGGCACGTCCTCATCGTCCTGGTGCGCGAAATAGAGATCGATCGTCTCGACGCCGAGCCGCTTGAGGCTGGCGTCGCAGGCCGCGGCGATGCGCGCCGGGGCGAGCTTGGTGCCGCCCTCGCCATCGAGCATGCCGACCTTGGTGGCGACCTTGACCTTGCCCTGCTTGCCCGAGCCCTTCAGCCACTCGCCGATGATCGCCTCGGACTCGCCGCCCTGATGGCCGGGGACCCAGGCGGAATAGACATCGGCGGTGTCGACCAGCGTGCCGCCGGCCTCGGCGAAGCAGTCGAGGATCGCGAAGCTCGTCGCCTTGTCCGCAGTCCAGCCGAAGACGTTGCCGCCGAGGATCAGCGAAGGCGTCTGGATCCCGCTGGCGCCGAGGTCGCGAAGGGTTGTCATTGCTGGTTTCCGGTGCTGGCGTTGATGTCGGTCGCGGCCGCCGCCGCATCGAGGTCGCGCGACTGGCTGGCGCTCAACCCGCCATGGCCGTCATCGGAGCCGTCGCCGCCGCAGGCCGCAAGTGCGAGGAGCAGGAGGAGCGGGGCGAGACGCATGGCTTATTCGTCGCCCGAGCCTTCGTCGCCCGAACCGGCAGCGCCCGCGGCATTGCCGACCGGGACGGCCTGGTCGTAGTTGCTCTCGGCAGCGCCGAAGGCAGCGTTTTCGGCGGCGTTCACGTCGCCCACGGCTTCGCCCATCGTATTGCTGTCGCCGGCGACCGATTCATTGGCCTCGGCGGCCTCGTTCTTCGCGCTCTTGCCGCATGCCGAGAGGCCGAGCAGCGCGACCGCCGCGAGCGGGAGGAAGATCTTGCGCATGACGGGGACCCTTTTGCCGGAAAATTGCTCGCGCCAAGGGCTAACGGGGGCTGGACTCGCGTGCAAGGCGCATGCGATGCGTTGACCCCATATAAAGATATCTTTATATGTCTAACTGCCATGCAGCAGGCCCTCGCCATCTTCCGTGCCCTTGCCGATTCGACGCGGCTGCGCATCCTTGCGCTCGTCCGCTCGATGGAGCTGAGCGTGGGCGAGCTGGCGCAGGTACTCGGGCAGAGCCAGCCGCGCGTCAGCCGGCACGTGAAGATCCTGTGCGACGCCGGGCTGCTCGAGCGGCGCAAGGAAGGCAGCTGGGTGTTCGTCGGCCTGGGCGCCGATGCCAAGGTGGCGCCGGTGCTCGCGGCGCTCGACCAGTGGAGCGAAGCCGATCACTGGATGGTCGCCGACGAGGCGCGCCTCGCGGCGGTGCGCGCCGACCGGGCGAGCGCGGCGGCCGAATGGTTCGAGAGCAATGCCGGCGAATGGGACGCGATCCGCTCGCTCCATGTCGCGGAGAGCGAAGTCGAGGCCGCGATGGCCCGGGCGCTGGGGGACGGCGAGATCGGCTATCTGGTCGATATCGGCACCGGGACCGGGCGGATGCTCGAGTTGTTCGCGCCGCGTGCCGAGCGGGCGCTGGGTATCGACCGTTCCTCCGAGATGCTGCGGCTTGCCCGCGCCAAGCTTTCCGAGCAGGGACTGGCCAATGCCGAGCTGCGCCAGGCCGATCTCTATGCGCTGCCGATCCAGGATGGCGGCGCCGATCTCGCTATATTGCATCATGTGCTCCACTTCGCGCAGCAGCCCGGTGCGGCGATCGGCGAGGCGGCGCGCGTGCTGGCCCCCGGCGGCCGGCTGCTGATCGCCGATTTCGCGCCGCATGAGCGCGAGGAACTGCGCAGCAAGGACGCGCATACGCGCCTCGGCTTCTCGGACGAGCAGGTGCTCGGCTGGTTCGAGGCGCATGGGCTCGCTCCGATCCAGGTGGAAACGCTGGTGGGCGGCGAGCTGACGGTGAAATTGTGGCTCGGTCGCAAGACCGGGCAGGTGAATGAAAAGGTGAGGGCCGCATGACTATCCTGGACCCGCTGGCGGCGCCGCTCTTCGCGGATGTGGCGGGCGATATCGACGTGAGCTTCGAATTCTTCCCGCCCAAGACGGAGAAGATGGAGGAGACTTTGTGGGAGTCGATCGAGACGCTGAGCCCGCTTGGGCCGCGTTTCGTCAGCGTGACCTATGGCGCCGGCGGCACGACCCGCGAGCGCACCCACAACACGGTGGCGCGGATCGCGCGCGAGACCGGCATCCCGGCAGCGGCGCACCTCACCTGCGTGGAAGCGACGAAGGAAGAGATCGACCAGGTCGCCCAGGAATATTGGGCGGCGGGCGTGCGCCACATCGTGGCGCTGCGCGGCGATCCGCCGCGGGCGGGCGAGAAGTACCAGACCCATCCGGGCGGCTATGAGAATGCGGCGGACCTGGTGGCGGGGCTGCGCAAGCTGCATCCGTTCGAGATCTCGGTCGCGGCCTATCCCGAATGCCATCCGGATTCGCCCAATCCGACCGCGGACATCGAGAATTTGAAGCGCAAGATCGACGCCGGCGCCAACCGCGCGATCACCCAGTTCTTCTTCGAGCCCGACACCTTCTTCCGCTTCCGCGACGATGCGGCCAAGGCCGGCATCGACGCGGAGATCGTGCCGGGGATCATGCCGGTGATGAGCTTCGCCAGCGTGGTGCGCATGGCGGCGATGTGCGGCACCGAAGTGCCCGGCTGGATGGAGCGGCTGTTCGAGGGGCTCGACGAGCATCCGGCGGCGCGCCAGCTCGTCTCGGCGACGCTGGCGGCGGAGCTGTGCCGCAAGCTCTATGCCGGCGGGGTGCGCCAGTTCCACTTCTACACGCTGAACCGTGCGGAGCTGAGCTACGCGATCTGCCATCTGCTGGGCGTGCGGCCGAAGGTCGGCGCCGAGATTGTGGCGGCCTGAGCCGCATATAACCACCCGTCATGCTGAACTTGTTTCAGCATCCAACGCGCAACGGGCGATGGATTCGCGGGTGGAGAGTTGGACCCTGAAACAAGTTCAGGGTGACGAGGAATTTGGACGATGACTGCACGCGAGAAACTGCTGGCCGAGGCCGCCAAGCGCATCCTGATCACCGACGGGGCGTTCGGCACCGAGATCCAGAACTGGAAGCTCGACGAGGCCGCCTATGCCGGCGATCTCGGGCTGAGCCATGACCAGAAGGGCAACAACGACATTCTCGCGCTGACCAAGCCCGAGGTGCCGGCGAGCATCCACCGCGCCTATTTCGAGGCGGGGGCGGACATTGCCGAGACCAACACCTTCTCGGCCAACCGGATCAGCCAGGCCGATTACGGTGCCGAGCATCTGGTGCGCGAGATCAATGTCGAGAGCGCCAAGCTCGCGCGCAGCATCGCCGACGAATTCGAGGCGAAGGATGGCCGTCCGCGCTTCGTCGCCGGCGCGCTGGGGCCGACCAACAAGACGCTGTCGCTGAGCCCGGACGTCAACGATCCCGGCTATCGCGAGATCGACTTCGATTACCTCAAGGACGTGTACCGCGAGCAGATCGACGCGCTGGTCGAAGGCGGCGTCGACTTCATCCTGATCGAGACGGTGTTCGACACGCTCAACGCCAAGGCCGGGGTGATGGCGGCGATCGAAGCGGGCAATGACCTGGGCCGCGACCTGCCGATCATGCTGTCGATGACGCTGACCGATCTTTCGGGGCGCAACCTGTCGGGCCACACCGTCGAGGCGTTCTGGCATGCGGTGCGGCATGCGAAGCCGCTGACGATCGGGCTCAACTGCTCGTTCGGCGCCGAGCAGCTGCGCCCGCATGTGAAGACGCTGTCGGGCATCTGCGACACGCTGATCATGGTCTATCCCAATGCCGGCCTGCCCAACGAGCTCGGCGCCTATGACGAGGCGCCGGTGACCACCGCCGGGCTGGTCAAGGAATGGGCCGATGCGGGGCAGGTCAATGTGCTGGGCGGCTGCTGCGGCTCGACGCCGGCACATATCAAGGCGATCGCCGATGCCGTGGCCGGGCTGCCGGCGCGGCCGATCCCCCAGGTCGCGGTGCGCACCCGGCTGGCCGGGCTCGAGCCGTTCACGATGGCGGCGGCCTAGCCGTCACCCCGGTGAAGGGTCCCATCAAAGTACTACTTTGATGGGGGCCCGATTGCCGGGGCCTCGCAGTTTTATAGCGTGCGCATGCGGCACGAGATCCCGGCTTTCGCCGGGATGACGATTGGAAGAACAGAATGACCACCGCCTCCTCCACCAACTTCGTCAATATCGGCGAGCGCACCAACGTCACCGGATCGGCGCGGTTCAAGAAGCTGATCATGGCCGGCGACTATGCCGCCGCCGTGGAAGTCGCGCTGCAGCAGGTGGAAGCCGGCGCGCAGGTGCTCGACGTCAACATGGACGAGGGCCTGCTCGACGCGTTCGAGGCGATGACCACCTTCCTCAAGCTGATCGCCGCCGAGCCCGACATCGCGCGCATCCCGGTGATGGTCGACAGCTCCAAGTGGGACGTGATCGAGGCGGGCCTCAAGTGCGTGTCGGGCAAGCCGATCGTCAACTCGATCAGCATGAAGGAAGGCGAGGCGCAGTTCCTCGAGCATGCCCGCAAGTGCATGCAATATGGCGCGGCCGTGGTCGTCATGGCGTTCGACGAGACCGGCCAGGCCGACACCCAGGCGCGCAAGGTCGAGATCTGCGAGCGCGCCTACAAGCTGCTGGTCGGCATCGGCTTCCCGCCCGAGGACATCATCTTCGATCCCAATGTGTTCGCGGTGGCGACGGGCATCGAGGAGCATAACAACTACGGCGTCGATTTCATCGAGGCGTGCCGCGAGATCAAGGCGCGCTGCCCGCATTGCCATATCTCGGGCGGCCTCTCGAACCTGAGCTTCTCGTTCCGCGGCAACGAGCCGGTGCGCAAGGCGATGCACTCGGTGTTCCTCTACCACGCGATCCCCGCGGGCATGGACATGGCGATCGTCAATGCCGGCCAGCTCGACGTCTATGACCAGATCGAGCCGGAACTGCGCACCGCCTGCGAGGACGTGATCCTCAACCGCGACCCCGAGGCGGGCGACCGCCTCGTCGCGCTCGCCGAGAAGTTCCGCGGCACCGATGCGACGGCCGAGAAGCAGGCGGCGGAATGGCGCGGCTGGCCGGTCGAGAAGCGGCTCGAGCATGCGCTGGTCAAGGGCATCGACGCGCATGTCGTCGAGGATACCGAGGAATGCCGCGCCGCGCTGATGGGCAGCGGCGGCCGCCCGATCCAGGTGATCGAAGGCCCGCTGATGGACGGCATGAACGTGGTCGGCGACCTGTTCGGATCGGGCAAGATGTTCCTGCCGCAGGTGGTGAAGTCCGCCCGCGTGATGAAGAAGGCGGTCGCGCACCTGATGCCGTTCATCGAGGCGGAGAAGGAAGCCGGCTCCAAGGCCAAGGGCCGGGTGATCATGGCGACCGTTAAGGGCGACGTGCATGATATCGGCAAGAACATCGTCGGCGTCGTCCTGCAGTGCAACGGCTTCGAAGTGATCGACATGGGCGTGATGGTGCCCTGGTCGGACATCCTCAAGGCCGCGAACGAGAATGACGCGGACATGATCGGCCTCAGCGGCCTGATCACGCCTTCGCTGGACGAGATGGTGACCGTCGCCGAGGAGATGCAGCGCGCGCAGATGACGATGCCGCTGCTGATCGGCGGCGCGACCACCAGCCGCGTCCATACCGCGCTGCGCATCGAGCCGGCGTATACGGGCCCGGTGGTGCATGTGCTCGACGCGTCGCGTGCGGTCGGCGTGGCGACGGCGCTCGTCTCGGAGACGCAGCGCGACGACTATGTCGCCAAGGTCGCGGCCGAATATGAGCAGGTGCGTGCAGCACGCGCCGGGCGCGGGCAGAGCGAGCTGCTGCCGCTGGAGAAGGCGCGCGACAACGCCTTCGAGGCGGACATGACCCTCAAGCCGGGCAAACCGCGCATGCCGGGCGTTCACACGTTCGACGACTGGGACCTGAAGGATCTGCGCGAGTATATCGACTGGACGCCGTTCTTCCGCGCCTGGGAGCTGGCGGGCAATTATCCGGCGATCCTGACCGACGAGATTGTCGGCGAGAGCGCGTCCAGCCTGTTCGCCGACGCCCAGAAGATGCTCGACACGATCATCGCCGAGAAGTGGCTGACCGCGCGCGGCGTCGCCGGGCTGTGGCCGTGCCGCCGCAAGGGCGACGACATCATCGTCCATATCGGCGACGAGGAGCATGTTACCCTGCCGATGCTGCGCCAGCAGATCGCCAAGCGCGAGGGCCGGGCGAACATGTGCCTGGCCGACTTCATCGACACCCAGGGCGACTGGATCGGCGGCTTCGCGGTCTCGATCCACGGCATCGAGCCGCATCTCGCGCGCTTCAAGAACGCGATCGACGATTATTCGGACATCCTGCTCAAGGCGCTGGCCGACCGCCTGGCCGAGGCGTTCGCGGAGCGACTGCACCAGTTCACCCGCACGTCGCTATGGGGCTATGCCGAGGGCGAGCAGCTCGACAATGCCGCGCTGATCAAGGAAGAATATCGCGGCATCCGCCCGGCGCCGGGCTATCCGGCCTGCCCCGAGCACAGCCTCAAGCCGATCCTGTTCAAGATGCTCGATGCGCATCACCGCACCGGCATCTCGCTGACCGAGAGCTTCGCGATGCTGCCGACCGCGGCGGTTTCCGGCTTCTATTTCGGGCATCCCCAGGCCGAATATTTCGGCGTGGCGCGGATCGGCCAGGACCAGGTGCAGGACTATGCTGTGCGGCGCGGCATCGATCTCGACCTGGCGACGCGCTACCTGCGGCCGAACCTCGATTGAGGCCCGGCCGCGGGCACGCGGATCAGGGCTGGGTATAGCTGCCCTTGGTCCAGCCCGAGGTGCCGGGGTCGGCGCAATATTCGGTCGTGGTGTCGTTGCCCGTCACATAGAGGCGGATGTGCTGCCCGGCCGAGTCCGCCCAGGTGATGGCCGATGCCTGCTGGCCCGGGAAGCTGGCGCCGGTGACCCAGCCATTGCCGTCGTTGCAGCGCTCGGTGATCGTGTAGTTGTCGCTCGAATAGACGCGGATGTGCAGCGCGTGGTTGCCGTCGAACCAGCTGATCGCGCAGGTGCTGACCGGAAAGCTTGGATTATCGGCCATCGGAGTTCCCCCTCTTTGCAACGCGTCCCGATGACGCGCGGCGGGAAGCTTCCTTCTCGCCTGGGCCGGCGCAACCGGCATTGGGTCCGGATCGGTGCGGTGGCGGATCGATCTGGATAAGTTCGGGATCGTCAGGCATCTGCTAGCGTTGAGCGTCCAATCCCGTGCCGGAGCCTGCATGACCGACAGCCGACAAGCGAAAACCTCGGTCGCAAAACAGCTTGGGCCCGGCCTGATCACCGGCGCGGCGGACGACGATCCCAGCGGCATCGCCACCTATTCCCAGGCCGGCGCGCAGTTCGGCTATGGGCTGATGTGGACGATGGTGCTCACCTATCCGCTGATGTCGGCGGTGCAGCTGGTGAGCGCGCATATCGGGCGGGTGACGGGGCAGGGGCTGGCCGCGAACATGCGCGGATTCCTGCCGAACTGGCTGCTGAGCCTGCTCGTCACCATCCTGTTCATCGCCAACACGATCAACATCGGCGCCGATATCGCCGCGATGGGCGATGCCGCGCAGATGGTGGCCGGCTGGGGCAACCATTGGTTCACGGTCTTCTTCGCGCTGGCCAGCCTGCTCCTGCAGGCGTTCGTGCCCTATCACCGCTATGCGCGGGTGCTGAAATGGCTGACCCTGTCGCTGTTCGCCTATGTCGCGGTGGTGCTCGCGGTGCAGGTCGACTGGACCGCGGCGGCACGCGGCCTGGTGGTGCCGCGCATCGACGGACCCGATGCCATCGCGACGATCGTGGCGCTCTTCGGCACGACGATCAGCCCCTATCTCTTCTTCTGGCAGGCGGCGCAGGAAGTGGAGGAAGTCGAGGACCATGACGGCGCCCGCCCACTGGTCGATGCGCCGGAGCAGGCGCCGGACGAGATCAGGCGGATGCGGGTCGATACATTCGTCGGCATGGCCTTTTCCAACCTGATCGCGCTGGCGATCATCACAGCGACCGCCGCGACGCTGCATGTGCAGGGAATCTCCCAGATCAACACGGCGACCGACGCCGCCCAGGCATTGAAGCCGGTCGCCGGCAATTTCGCCTTCGCGTTGTTCGCGGTGGGAATCATCGGCACCGGGCTGCTCGCGGTGCCGGTGCTCGCCGGATCGGCCGGCTTCGCGGTGAGCAATGCGCGCGGCTGGCGCTGCGGGCTGGAGCACAAGGTCAAGGACGCGCCCGGCTTCTACGGCGTAATCGCGCTGTCGATCCTGCTCGGCGTCTTCCTCGACTGGTCCGGCATCCCACCAATGCAGGCGCTGTTCTGGAGCGCGGTGGTCAACGGCTTCGCGGCCGTTCCGATCATGGCGGTGATGATGGTGATCGCCACCCGGCGCAGCGTTATGGGCGAGTTCCGCATCCATGGCCCGCTGCTCGTCTTCGGCTGGGCGGCGACGATCGTGATGGGTGCGGCGGCGGTGGCGATGCTGGTCTGGCAATAAGTCCCCGAGCCGCTAAGCTTCGCCGAAAGGCAGGTGAGGGGCATATGGCAGAGGGCGCAGCGGAGCCGAGCGGCAAGGACATCCGGCTGGTGATCGGCGCATCGTCGCTGGGCACCATCTTCGAATGGTATGACTTCTTCATCTGGGGCACGCTGACCGCCACCGGCATCCTGCAGCATACCTTCTTTCCCGCGGGCAACGACGTGCTGGCGAGCCTGCTCGCCTGGGCGGCATTCGCTGTCGGCTTCGGTTTCCGGCCGCTGGGCGCGGTGCTGTTCGGCTATCTCGGCGACAGGATGGGGCGGAAATACACCTTCCTCGTCACCATCACCGTGATGGGCCTGGCGACCGCCGGCATCGGGCTGGTGCCGGGCTATGCCGAGATCGGCGTGGCGGCGCCGGTGCTGATCCTGATCATGCGGGTGGCGCAGGGGCTGGCGCTGGGCGGCGAATATGGCGGCGCGGCGATCTATGTCGCCGAGCATTCGCCGGGCGGGCGGGCCGGCTTCCATACCAGCTTCATCCAGGCAAGCGTGGTCGGCGGCTTCATCCTGAGCCTGGCGGTGGTGCTCGCGTTCAAGACGCCGATGCCCGCCGCGACCTGGGAGGCCTGGGGCTGGCGACTGCCCTTCCTCTTCTCGATCCTGCTGCTCGCGGTGTCGCTCTACATGCGCCTCAAGCTTTCCGAGAGCCCGGTGTTCAAGGCGATGAAGGAGGCCGGCGAGACGGCGAGCAACCCGTTCCTCGAGAGCTTCACCTATCCGGGAAACCTGCCGCGCCTGTTCGTCGCGCTGTTCGGCATCGCGGCCGGGCTGACGGTGATCTGGTACACTTCGATGTTCTCGGTGCTGTCGTTCCTCACCGGGCCGATGCGGATGGACCCGACCACGGCGCAGCTGATCTGCGGCGGATCGGCACTGGTCGGCTGCGGGTTCTTCATCCTGTTCGGGCATCTCTCCGACCGGATCGGGCGCAAGAAGCCGATCGTGATCGGCTATGCGCTGACTTTGGTGCTGCTCTTCCCGCTGTTCTGGGTGATCGGCAATGCGGCCAATCCGGGATTGGCGGAATCGGCCCGGCACGCGCCGGTGATCGTGCGCGGGCCCAATTGCAAATATGATCCCTTCGCCGCGAAGCAGATCGATCCGTGCGCGCAGGTGCTCGATCATCTTTCGAAGAAGGGGGTGCCCTACAAGACCCAGCGCGCCGATGCGGTGGTGGTGACGGTGGACAGCGTGCCGGTGGCGGATGCCAACCCGGCGGGGCTCGACGCGGCGCTGGCCGAGGCGGGCTACCGGCTCGAGCGGGTCAGGCCTTCGATCGGCAACATCGCGGTGATCGTGCTGGCGATGCTGGGGCTGATGGCGCTGGCCGGCGCGACCTATGGCCCGGTGGCGGCGCTGCTCAGCGAGATGTTCCCGAGCCGCATCCGCTATTCGTCGATGTCGATCCCCTATCATCTCGGCACCGGCTATTTCGGTGGCTTCCTGCCTTTCATCAGCCAGTATATCGTTGCGCGCACCGGCGATCCCTATGCCGGGCTCTGGTACACGATGGCGGTGGTGGCGATGGCGCTGCTGGTCACCGCCCTGGGGCTGACCGAGACGGTGCAGCCGCGGAAGCACGGGCACGCAAGGCACTGAGGGCATAGCCTCCCTCCGCAACGGCCATTGCGGGGGTGGGGCGCAGGGCCTAACCGCTGGAAACATGACTGCACCCCTGCGCCTGCGGCTGGACAGCGCCGCGCTCGTTTCCAACTGGCGGCACATGGCGAAGCTGAGCGGCAATGCCGCTTGCGGCGCCGCGATCAAGGCCAATGGCTATGGGCTGGGATCGCGCGCGGTGGCCGAGCGGCTGGCGGCGGCGGGATGCCGCGACTTCTTCGTCGCCACCTGGGCCGAGGCGGAGGCGCTCGCCGATCTGGGGCTGAGCGTGTCGGTGCTGCATGGGCTGCGCGCCGAGGATCCGCTCGATGCGACCTATGCCCGGCCGGTGCTGGCCACACCCGAGCAGGTCCGGCGCTGGAGGCCGACCGGGCGGCCGTGCGACGTGATGGTCGATACCGGCATGAACCGGCTCGGTGTCTCGCCAGAAGAGGTTGGTGCGGGCCTGCTCGACGGGCTGGTGATCGAGACTCTGCTCAGCCATCTCGTCTCGGCCGACGAGGATGTACCGCTCAACGCAAAGCAGCTCGCGGCGTTCGGTGCGCTCAGGGGGCGGACCCCGGCAAAGCGGATGAGCCTAGCCAATTCGGCGGGCATCGCGCTGGGCAGCGACTATGCCTTCGACCTGACCCGGCCGGGCATCGCGCTGTATGGCGGCCGGCAGCGCAGCGGGCATGACGCGATCCGTCAGGTCGCGACGCCCGAGGCGCAGATCCTCCAGCGGCGGCTGGTGCGGGCGGGCCAGAGCGTGGGCTACAACGCCACCTGGATCGCCGAGCGCGACACCGAGGTGGCGACGCTCAACCTGGGCTATGCCGATGGCTATCTGCGCTGCTTCTCGAGCAAGGGCCTGGCATCAGCGGGCGGAGTGACGCTGCCGCTGATCGGGCGCGTCTCGATGGACCTGACGGCGCTGGACGTGAGCGCGCTGCCTTCGCTCAGGGAAGGCGACTGGGTGACGATGTCCTATGCGCTGCCCGAGACGGCGGCGCTGAGCGGGCTCTCGCAATATGAGCTGCTGACCGGGCTCGGCCCGCGCTACGACCGGATCTGGGCATAAGAAAAGGGGGGGGGGGGGGGGGGGGGGGGGGGGGGGGGGGGGGGGGGGGGGGGGGGGGGGGGAGAGGGGGGGGGGGGGGGGGGGGGGGGGGGGGGGG